>QZJM01000038.1 GCA_003605065.1 Dethiobacter sp.
TCATCACAGCAGACGGCGGCGGCAGTAACGGTTCAAGGGTAAAGCTGTGGAAAGTGGAACTGCAAAAGTTTGCTAACGAAACGGGACTTAATATCACGGCAAACTCAAACTCTCCGGTAGACTGGATAAATTTGAACTTTGATGGCCCATACGGCAACATTTACGGTGGGGGTGGGGGAGTAAGTTTTGAAGAGATAGCTCCCGGGGTATGGGAGTATTCAAGAACCAACGTTGTTTCCAAATATGCCCCCAGCGGTGTGTACAGATACAGCAACATATCGGTGCGGAACAAAGGGATGTTGACGTCGGACGTTTGGCTGGATGACGTCGGTATTGAAATCAGCAATCCGCCTTCGCTTCCAGATACGAGTATACGGGTAACAGGGGTGACCCTTAATCTGGATACTTTAATACTAACTGCGGGCGGCGTGCCGGCGGCCATTACAGTTACAATAATACCCTCCGATGCAACAAACCGGGCTGTTACCTGGACATCCAGTGCGCCCGCTGTGGCCACGGTGGATGCCACCGGCCTGGTGATAGCAGTAAGTGCTGGCACGGCCACCATCACTGTCACCACTGAGGACGGCGGCCATACAGCGACCAGCGTAATTACCGTGGTCGTCCCGGTCACCGCCCCCGCACCTGCTCCTGCACTTGCTCCTGTGGCACCTGCTCCCGCTCCTGCAGCGGTTGTCGAGCAGCGTGTGGCTGCGGGCAGGCCTACCGTTGTCAAGCTGGAAGGCGTGGTAGAAATCACGGTGACAGCTGGTGCTGTTACCGGGGATGCTCCGAAGATAACTGCTCAAGTGTTGCCGGAAGCAGCGGCCAGTCCGATGCTGGTCAGGGCGGTTGAGGCTGGATTGGTAGCAGTTGGTGGGGTTGTCCAGCTTACCCTCACCGGAGGTGAGTTTGCGGGATCGGTGCAGTTTACCTTGAACTTTGATGCTGCCAAGGTGGCTGCGGGCCGGGTGCCCAGCGTGTTTGTCTATAACGAGCGGACCGGCCGCTGGATTTATCTTGGTGGGCAGGTCGGCAACGGCACAGTCACCGTAACTGTGGACAGATTCTCCAAGTTTGCGGTGTTTGCCAGCAGGCCATTGCCGGCGCTGGCCGATATTGCCACCCACTGGGGCAGAGATTCTATCAGGACCCGCGCCCTTTGTCTTATCTGTTAAGCCGCGGCTTAAAAAGAATACATCACATACATAGATGAATCCGGCGACGAAGGGATAAAAAGAGGCACAGAATGGTTTATATTGACGGCTGTAATAGTTCAAAAAGAAAATGATTTAAAAACAAGTAAAGCCATCGATGACATAAAAGTAAAATTACAAATCCCGCCTAAAAAACCCTTCCACTGGAAAGAAATTCGCAAAAAGCATGTCAGCAAAAAGCGCTTTGCCATAGAATACTAAGCAAAAACGCACAATATCGGCTTGTTCATTGTTTTTTACCATCTTTAGCACTTTCCATTTAGCTCTTAGGTGTTCCTTGGCTTTTTCGGCCATGAGGAGATACATGGGGCCTCCAATTAATTTTTATATTAAATTTTGTGCACAAATTTTTAGTAATCATGAAAGAGGGGCCCGCCTAAGAAGATTAGGTTGGGTCCCCTTTTTATGTGCGCGGCATGGGCGATTAGATGTTGCGTAATACACTCAGATTGTTTGCGAGGCATATGGGGCAAGGCATATTAACTTTGTAAGCTTTTTAAGAGAGAATTTGACCATGTGTTTTCTAACGAGCCGATGAAAGAGGTCGATGCACGTGGAGACGGTAGTTTGCCTGCAAAGAAAACACAGTTAGAAGGCTTGTGAATAAAGGGGTTTAGGTTTTTGTGATATGTTCCCTCGGAACATGAGATTGTTCGGGGGAACATATTTATTTTGTAAACACAAAACTAAATGAACAATAGAATCAGTTCTGGCAAGTTCTGCATAAGTTTGCGGACTAAAACAGAAAAAAGTGTAGATATTTGGAATTTTACATGATACAATATTTTACAAGGCTTTTTAGGAGGATTACTATGACTGATAAAAGCACAGAGAAGTGGTCGTCGCTTGAGGAAATCGCCGGGCATCTTGGCGTTAGTAAAGATACGATTTATAGATGGGTTGCTAAAAAACAAATGCCTGCCAGCAAGATAGGACATCTTTGGAAATTCAAGATTAGTCAAGTTGACGAGTGGGTTGAAAATGGAAAGGCAAAGTAATATTGAATATTACATCAAGGCTGGTACTGTAGCCAAGCGCAATTGAGAAAGTGGAGGAGTAAAGGCGTGAAAACATTATTTGAATTGTGTAAACCGAGGAAAAGTGTATTTGAGGAAACTAAAAGAGAAGATGTGTTAAATCTGTCTGATCTCATAGAGGACAATATTGAATGTGCTTCGTTTTTTGAGGAGAATTATTTAACAGACGGAATGAAGACTCTCTTTGACACTGCCTTTAATCGTTTTATAAAGCAAGGGCAAACCGGTGTTGTAAAGCTCACTCAGGCGATGGGTGGCGGTAAGACACATAACATGTTAGCACTTGGTTTGCTTGCAGCAAATCCCGAATTCCGCAGTAAAGTAATGACTGACAGGGGGAAATACAAATCAATTGGCAAGGTGCGTGTTATTGCCTTCAGCGGTCGTGAGAGCGACGCACAGTTTGGTATATGGGGTTCTATTGCTGAACAAATCGGCAAAAAAGAGGCTTTTTCACAGTATTATTCTCCGCTTTCTGCACCTGGCGAAACTGCGTGGATTAATTTACTAGCGGGTGACCCACTGCTTATTCTTATAGATGAGCTGCCGCCCTACCTTGAAAATGCCAAGGCAAAGACCATAGGCAATTCGGATTTATGTGCGGTTACATCAACGGCACTGGCAAACCTTTTTTCCGCACTTGGCAAAGCCCAGCTGGCAAATGTGTGTCTTGTTATTTCAGATTTAAAAGCCGTTTATGAGAGTGGGAGCGAGCTCATCAGAGGTGCATTCAAAAATCTTGAAAATGAAGTCAATCGTAGTGCTTTAAATATAGAACCTGTCGGCAGTGGCTCTGATGATGTGTACCATATATTGAAAAAGAGGCTATTTGAATCCCTGCCAGGAGCAGAAGAAATCAACCTTGTCGCAATTGCTTACAAAGATGAGGTGGCAAAAGCCAGGCAAATGGGACATACCAACATCTCGCCTGATCATCTATATGCAGGCATTAAAGATTCATACCCATTCCATCCGTCAATTCGTGACTTGTATGCACGCTTTAAAGAGAACGCCGGTTTCCAACAAACAAGAGGGCTTATCAGGCTGATGAGGCAGATTATTGCGGGCATTTATGCAGGTGAAAAAAGTAAAGCAAAGAGCAAATATCTTGTAAATGTTTTTGACTTTGATTTAAACGATAGCGCGATGCTTACAACTGTAACGCAGATTAAGCCGGAATTATCAAACGCTATCGCCCACGATATTGCAGCGAATGGCAAAGCCATTGCCGAGGAGATTGATGCACAGTACCAGCAGGAGCTTGTCGGTGATGTTAGCAAGATTATCTTGGTATCTTCGCTGGCAAATGTCCCCAATGCCCTATTAGGGCTTACTTTGCCGGAAATTATCGGTAATTTGTGCGAGCCGGGCAGAGATATTGCCGGGCTAAAAAGAGCGCTTGATGAGTTTCAAGCGAGGGCATGGTACTTAGAGCATAGTAAGGAAGGGAAACTGCTTTTCAAAAATGTCAAGAATATGATTGCAGAATTACATTCTTTAGTTGAATCCTACGATAATGAAGCGGTCAGAACAACAACACTTAAGACTTTTCTGGCAGAGAAGTTTAAGCCAATTGTGGGGGACTGCTATCAAAGCCTGCTCATATTCCCGGCAATTGATGAAATCAACCTGTCGGCTGACAAAGTTTCACTCATCTTGTTTGAACCATACACCGGGGCAGGGCTTCATCCGAGTTTGGAGCGTTTTTATAATGATGCAATTTACAAGAACCGTGTGATGTTCTTATCCGGTGGTCGTGATACGATGAATCGCCTTTATGAAGCCGCAAAACAATTAAAAGCAATTGAAAGAATAATCGCCAATATGCGCGATGAAAAAGTGCCAGAGGATAATCAGCAGTATCTATTAGCACAAGACACGCGCATTAAAAAAATTAACGCTGTGCTTAGCGCAGCCCAACAAACCTTCTCCACACTTTATTATCCAATGGGAGACCGCATCCGCAGTGGTGATTTTAATATGCAGTTCAAGGACAATAACTATAATGGTGAGGAACAGGTCAGAAGTTTACTTATGGAAAAGCAAAAGTTCTCAAACAAGCCAATTGACGACACCCTGCGCCGCAAATGCGAAGAGCGGCTTTTTACAAGACCAGAGATGCGGTGGTCTGAAATTGAGGACCGTGCGGCCACAGAAATAAACTGGACTTGGGTACATCCGCGCACACTGGATAACCTGCTTGCCGATTGTAAGCAGAAGGATTTGTGGCGTGAGCATGGCGATTATGTGAAAAAGGGACCTTTTGCAAAAGAACCTACCAGCGTATCCTTTACGGTGAAGGGCGAAAATGAAGAAACAAACAAGGTGTCGCTCAGATTGCACCCTCGTTTTGGCGATAAGATATATTATGAAGTCGGTGCGGCAGCAACGACCTCCTCATTGAGAGTCGAAGACCCTAATAACTTCGAAACTGCGGAACTTAGGGTTTCGTTTCTTTGCGTTGACTCTACATCCGAGCATCCGACCGGCGATGCGGTAGAATGGAGGCGGGATATTTCAGTCAAGCATAAAATAATGGAAAAAGCCGATGGAAAATATATGGTTCTTAAATCTCAAGCGGGAGTAAATATCAAATACACGACAGACGGCAGCGATCCTAAAGACAGCGGCGGCATCTATGACGGTGAGTTCAAGATACCTTCAAAGGCTGCGTTTGTACAAATAGTAGCCGAACATGGTGGTGAGTTTTATGACAGCCAGTCCATAAAGGTTGAAAAAGGCCCAGTGGGCAGCCCTGCAATTGACAAGGCTAAACCGCTGGTGCTTTCTCGTTTGCTGCGGGCAGCTGATACCAGCGAGACATATGACCAATTAACATTGCTTAAAAAATACGCTGAAAATGTAAAAGATGTCCACATCGTTTTGCATAGAAATGATGACCAAGGCCGAGATGCAGGGTGGATAGAACTTACACTGAGTGACAAGATTGCGACTAGTATTGAACAAATCGAAAATGTTATTGCCAATCTTAAAGATTCCTTCATTGCTAGTGGCAGGGTAAATGTGGAGTTGGAATGTCGTACAACAATGTTTAAGAACGGTCAAGCGTTCCTAGACTTTGCCAATGATCAGAAACTCAGCTTGTCCGAGCTCAAACAGGGAGAGATAAATCAAAAATGAGTGAAAAGCCCGCATGTTTGGGTTTTGGTTTCAAGCCGGATGAAAGCCGCCATCACATTCTCGTTTGTATTCCCGAAAAGAAAGACTCAAGCGTAGTAATCTATGAACGCTTTAACTGGCAGGATGAGAAGGTTTTGCAAACAGTAAATGTGTATGGCGAGGATAAAGCGAAGGCTGAAATTTCAAAGCATAAGTGGAAACTACTAGAGGATACTTTGCGGACAGAGTTCAACAGCCGCCTAAAAAAGCAAAAGCTGCCGGCAGGTCGTTTTGTTGTTGGACAAACGTCTGTAGAACGACTGCTTGGCAAGGAACTGCTGGTGCTGGTATGGGCTGTAGAGGACTGTGACCCGGCAGTTGTGCCTATAGCAATTCGCAACTGGTTGGGGCTTGCCCCCGAGGAGCGCTGGTGGCTTTATACCATGACCAATGCTGCCACGGGAAATATTGATGACCGCAGGGGCTGGCGTAAGGCGCTGCGCTATGCCTTATGTGAAAACCCGATTGTGGATGAACAGCGGCAAATGTCGCTTTTTGACGCCATGCTCAGGCGAGGGGAGGATGAATAATGCTGAGAGCGAAGACAAAAAACGAAATAGATATAATAATGCAGGAGTTAATCGAAAAAGTAAAGCCATTATTTGGCGATAAGCTAAAGAAGGTCGTTCTTTACGGCTCTTATGCCCGCGGGGATTATGATGAAGAGTCGGATGTGGATGTAATGTTTTTAGTGGATAAAGAAGAAGAAGAATTAAGAAAAGATGTAAAGAAAGTAATTATACTGGAAACAGAAATCGGATTGCAGTACGATGTATTCATATCACCTTTATTGCAGAGTTACGCAAAGTTCTTGAAATACTTACCAGTTCTTCCTTTTTATCAAAATGTTGAAAAGGAGGGTATCGTTATTTATGAACAAGGATAGTTTTGAATTATCGAAGTATCGTTTGGAAAAGGCAAAAGAAGACTTGCATACAGCGATCGAAAATTTGGAGAATGCCCATTTTTCTGCTTCTGTTAACAGGGCGTACTATTGTATTTTTCATACGATGCGTGCGATTCTTGCGCTGGATGGATTAGATTCAAAGAAGCATTCAGGCGTTATCGCTTATTTTCGCCAGAGTTATCTTAAAACCAACCTGTTCGATAAGCTATATTCCGAAATTATCGGTCTGGCATTTGAAATGAGAAATCGCAATGATTATGATGATTTTGTTGTTATCGCCAGGGATGAAGTTGATAAACTCATTGCCAACGCAAAACTTTTCCTGGAAGCGGTAGAAGCTCACCTTGAAAATAGATGGAAGTGCATGGAGACAGAGAATGAACAAGATGAGCGATAAATCTTTTATTGAAGTGCAGTTTCCTGTTTCTAAGGTCAGTAAAGAAAGCTATAAGGAGCGCAAAGCAGGTAGTGGACAGACTTTAACGGGGCTTGGAAAATGGTGGGGCAGAAAACCGCTTGTATTGGGGCGTGCGGCACTGCTTGGATTGTTGTTGCCTGCAACTGATGAACCTAAAAAAGATATGGATATATTCCTTAAAATAATGTCCATGGACAAACAGGGGTTGTTAAATCGTAAAACAAAATCAATCTCTGCCAAGGATGCCTTTAATATTTTGACAACAAGAGAGCGCGAGCAGTATTTCACCCAAAAAGATGGTGAGTTGACGCCATCATGGAAAGCCGGCATAACAGCTGCCGAAAAGGCTACCGCTCTTGAAAAAGCGTGGAGTCGCCTGTCTTATGATCAAAAGCTAACTTATTGTGTGCGACCGGAGGAATATGCCAACGAAAACCCACTAATATGGAAAGAAATCAATGCACATCTTGGCACCAAGGCAGCTAACTTACAGGAACTTATTGAACAGCTTAGTGTTAAGAAATTTGGGCACAGAGCTGTTGTCGGCGACTGCTTTTGTGGCGGCGGATCTATTCCCTTTGAAGCGGCACGCATGGGCTGTGATGTGTTTGCTTCTGACCTTAATCCGATAGCAGGGCTTTTAACCTGGGCAGGCCTCAATATCGCAGGAGCGAGCGATGAAAAAATTGCTAAACTGCGAGAGTTTCAGCAGAAAGTTTATGATGCGGTTGATAAACAAATAATGGATTGGAGTATCGAAACAAACGAGAAAAAAGAGCGGGCAAATTCATATTTGTATTGCCATGAAACAACCTGTCCTGAATGTGGGCACACAGTTCCACTATCGCCTTCATGGGTGGTTGGCAAAGGAACGATGACAGCGGCAATTCTAACCGAGAACAACAACGGTTTTGCTATAGAAATAAAAAGCGGGTTAAATGCACAGCAGATGAATGAAGCAGATGAAAAGGCTACCATAAAAAGCGGTAGTATGTATTGCCCGCATTGTAAAAAAAGCGTGCCTATCTCCGCTTTACGTAAAGATACAGGGGATGGTTACGGGCTGCGTCAATGGGGCAAAAATGAATTTGTGCCTCGTGAAAATGATATATTCAGAGAGCGACTTTACTGTATTAGATATACTGACAAAAACGGCAAGCGATATTACACTGCGCCGACTACTGCCGATTTGGCACGGGAGCAAAAGGTTGTAAATCTGCTTTCCGAGCGGTTTAGTGGCTGGCAGGAAAAGGGTTATATCCCGAATGGTAAGATTGAAGAAGGTGACAAAACAAACGAGCTTATGCGTACTCGTGGGTGGACACATTGGCATCAGCTATTTAACCCAAGACAACTGCTGGTGTTGGGTTTATTGATGGAGTCAATCGATAAATATGCAAGTACAGATAAAGAGTTTGCGGCATGTATTTTAGCTGTCAACAGATGTGCTGACTGGAATTCAAAATTGAGTAGATGGATTAATGATGATCATCATACCAATGCTCAAACATTTTATAATCAAGCCTATAACACGCTGTTTAATTATTGCTATAGAAGTTTCAATGACTTAAGGGATATTTGGCAACTGAATTTATCAAAAGGCAATAATATTAAAAGTAAAGCCATCTGTAATTTAAGTGACGCCCGCACCATCTCCCACCCCTGCGACCTATGGTTAACCGATCCGCCTTATGCCGATGCGATCAATTATCACGAGCTTTCGGAGTTTTTCCTGGCGTGGGATAAAAAACTGCTTAAAAAGGCATTCCCGGATTGGTATGCCGACAGTAAGCGAGTGCTTGCAGTGCGAGGGCGAGATGAAACCTTTAATAACTCCATGATTGAGGTGTATAAAAACCTGGCCGCAAATATGCCTGACAACGGCATGCAGATTATTATGTTTACCCATCAGGATGTAAGCGTGTGGGCGGACCTCCGGAATATCGTTTGGTCAGCAGGGCTGCAGGTAACAGCGGCCTGGACTATCGCCACCGAAACTGAAAGCGGCGGCCTGAAAGAGGGCAACTATGTAAAAGGCACAGTGCTGCTGGTGCTACGCAAAAGAAAAAGCGAAAAAACAGCGTTTTTAGACGAAGTCATGCCGGAAGTAGAAGACGAGGTAAAAGCACAAATAAGGAGTATGCACCGCCTTGATGATCAAGAGGAGCCAAACTTTACTGATGCAGATTACATCTTAGCTGCATATGCGGCATCACTTAAAGTGCTTACGTCTTATAAAAAAATAGAGGACATTGATGTTGCCTATGAGCTCTCCAGAGTGAAGAAAAATGGTGCGCTGTCACCTGTGGCCCAAGTAATTGAAAGTGCTAAAAAGATTGCCTACGATGAGCTTATACCAAGTGAATTTGACGCATTTTTGTGGAAGGCCTTATCCGCAGAGGAGCGGCTCTATATCAAAGGGCTGGAGCTGGAAAAGAATAATATTTACCAGCTGTCAGCATACCAGGAACTTGCTCGCGGCTTTGGCGTGGCTCAATATAAAGAATTTATGGCCAACTCCAAGGCCAACCTAGCCAGGTTTAAGACAGCCGGCGAATGGGCGGGCCGCAATATAAGCGGCGACGGTTTTGCGGGCACGCTGCTTCGCCATGTGTTTATGGCACTTTATTTGGCAAGCAAGGACGATGATAACGTAACACCAGGCAAAAACTGGCTTAAAAACGAGGTTCCGACTTATGATGGGAATGGCCGCAAGATAATTATGGAGTTCTTAGGCTATATCGCAACCTTTGCACACATCAGTAATATGAGCCATTGGCAGAAAGAAGCTTCTGTGGCGCTGATATTAAAAGAGCTTGTCAGCAACGACGGAGTGTAATAACAAGGAGGAGCGGACATGATCAACCGTTACTCGTCAAGAGTAACTCGCCTTGACCAACAGTTTTTAAATGACAAATTACATAACGCTAAAAGTTATGACCGCATCGCCGGTTATTTCAGTTCGTCAGTGCTTGAAATTGCTGGTGAAGCAATAGAAAGTATCAGCGGCAAGGTGCGTCTGATTTGCAACTCGCAAATAGAAAAAGAAGATTGTGAGACGGCAACTGCCGCCGCTGCTGCTTTGCGTCGTGAGTGGTGTGAAAACGAACCGGAGAAGGTCTATGCTTCAGCAACCCCACGCTTGAAGCGATTATATGAGTTTATGAAAAGTGGAAAACTTGAAATAAAGGTGCTGCCTAATAACGTTTTTGGGCTTATTCATGGCAAGGCCGGAGTCATAACGCTAGCGGACGGAAGCAAAACCTCTTTTATCGGCAGTGTGAATGAAACGTTATCTGCTTGGCGGTTGAATTATGAAATGCTCTGGGAAGATAACTCGCCAGAGGCCATAGCATGGGTGCAAAATGAGTTTGACTATTTTTGGCAGCACCCGGCTGCGATTCCAATGTCTGACTTTGTTGTAGAGGATATAGGGCGTATTGCGGAGAGAGAAGTAATAGAGGATCTTGCAAAATGGAAAGAGATGCCAGAACCAGCACAGGCAGTTGTGGAATCACCTGTTTATCGTGAGGAACTTGGGCTATGGGAACATCAGAAATACTTTGTAGATATGGCTTTCAGAAATCACAGAAAATCTTATGGAGCAAGGTTTGTGCTTGCGGACCAAGTAGGGCTTGGCAAAACAATTCAACTGGCACTTTCAGCACAGCTCATGGCTCTCTGGGGTAACAAGCCGGTGCTGATTATTGTGCCTAAAACGCTTATCTGGCAGTGGCAAGATGAAATGAGAAATCTTCTTGATATGCCGTCTGCTGTTTATAATGGCAGAGAATGGGTTGATGAGAATGGTATTAAGTATCCCCCGTCAGACGATATACGCAAGTGCCCGCGCCGAGTGGGCATAATCTCGCAGGGTATCATCGTCAATGGCCGTGATGAATATTGGGAACAGTTACTTTCTGTGCAATATGAATGCGTAATTGTGGATGAAGCGCACCGGGCAAGGCGTAAGAATTTGGGTGAGGATAAAGAAAACTTAAAGCCCGAACCTAACAATTTGTATGACTTTCTTTTGCAAATATCATTAAGAACACATAGTATGCTACTCGCCACTGCGACACCGGTACAGATGTACCCGATAGAAGCATGGGATTTGCTGAACATTCTTTCACAGAAAAATAATGCAGTGCTGGGCAGTGATTTAAGCAAGTGGCGAAAAGATCCTAAGAGAACGCTTGATTTGATTATGGGGAAGGCACAAATAGGCAATTCACCGGCAGAGTGGTTAGAACAATGTGAGTGGCTTCGCAATCCATTCCCGCCAGCTGAGGAAGATGAACTTAACTTTGGTGGAATAAGAAAAGGGCTACGCATGGAAGATGATAGCTTTATAATTAAGCCAGAACAGATCAAGGCGATGCACAGTACTCCGGAAGGTTATAGAGTAGGCAGGATTTTAGAGGGTGGTTTTATGCAAAAACATAACCCTTTCATTCGTCATATCGTTAGGCGGACAAGAGCTTTCTTAGAAAATAACCATAACCCAGAGACAGGTGAGCCCTACCTTAAAAAGATTGAAGTTATCTTAATGGGTGAAAAAGACAGCGAGGCAGTTCTGCTGCCGCCCTATCTGCAAGACGCCTATAGCTGTGCTCAAGAGTTTTGTGAACTGCTCGGGAGTCGTGTGCGCGGCGGTGGTTTTGTGGAAACACTTCTTTTGAAGCGTGTTGGAAGCACGATGCTGGCTGGACGCAAAACTGCAGAAAAAATGATTAACTGGGGAAATACCGATGAAGATATTTTTGAGGAAGATGATGATGATTTAGGCACAGATGAAAAAAGAAGCGATGTGCTGGCAAACAAAAAGACTGCGAGTGCTATTAAGGATATTACCGAAGCAGAGAGAAACGCACTTGCCAGGTTTATAAAGACCCTTGGTGAAAACAAAGACAAAGACCCGAAATATGTGCTGGTATTGAACTTGTTAACTAATAAGGGCTTCAAAGATAAGGGTTGCATTATTTTCTCCCAGTACTTTGATTCGGCATATTGGGTTGCTGAAAACCTGTCCAACGATTTATTGGGCGTAGCCATTGGTCTTTATGCAGGCGGTGATAAGTCTGGTATCATTCGCGATGGAAAATACCGTAGGTATACCAAAGAGGACATCAAGCGGATGGTCAAATCAAGAGAGATAAAAATTCTTGTTGGTACGGATGCGGCTGCTGAGGGGTTAAACCTGCAAACACTCGGAACTTTAATTAACCTGGACTTACCGTGGAACCCTACCAGGCTCGAGCAAAGAAAAGGTCGTATTCAGCGTATCGGCCAGCAAAGCGATAAGGTGCTGATCTACAATATGCGGTACAAAGACTCAGTTGAAGATCGCGTTCATGCTATGCTGTCAAAACGCCTGCAAAATATCAGCGACATTTTCGGACAGCTGCCCGATGTGCTGGAGGATGTCTGGGTGCAGGTGGCAATGGGAAAAAAAGCTGATGCAGAAAAGATTATTGATGCTGTGCCCGTGCAACATCCTTTTGAAATCAAATATGAAAAGCAAGCAGTCAATAACACAAACTGGGAGGACTGCAGGATTGTTTTAAGCGAAACTGAAAAACGGAAATGTCTGCTTGATGGATGGAGATAGAATGTGGCTTTCGGCCACGATTTTATAAATTCAGCGCTTTCGCGTGTCCTAACAAGCGGGCGCGGATCAAATGGAGGGAAAATGGAAAATAACTATTCGAATGGCCTTGAAAAGGCGCTCGCAAAAACGGAAAACGATGTAGACGCAACATTAAAAGCTGCAAATTTAGTGGTCAGTTCCTTAAAAAAAATTCGTGGTGCCGTCAAAACAGGAAGTCTCCGTGAATTGAAGAAAACAATAGAAAATGCGGAACAAGCGATCGCCGCGCTTAAACAACAATTTACAAACGCCAAGGAGGGGTGGAATTTCGACAGCGAAAACTATGTTGCCAGCAGGGCATTTCCTGAAGAACTCCTGGAGATGTCCAAATCTTTGGGAGTAAAAATCTTTGAACAGGATGAAAGCTTATATTGTTATCCTTTTCTCATCCGCATCCTGCCTAATGAGCTTGCTGTCCAAATTGATAAGACAAAAGAAAAACGGTTAAGACCCTCAACCCTTGTTAGTCACCTTAAGGCATTGCAGAATAAACCTGTAAGATTTAAACCGGAGATATTTCTGGAAAGTCTTTTCTCGGCATATGAAACTCTCCTAAAAAGTCGCGGGAAGGTTCAAATCGGCAAGGACATCGTGATACCCCTTCTTGAGATATACAAATTATTGACGCTACTACCGGGACAGGCCAAGGAATATCCACGGCAAGAATTTGCGCGAGATATTTATCTTCTTGATCGAAGTGGTGTAACAAAAACAAAGGAGGGGTTTGTCCTACGCTTTTCGGACAGAGGAATCACAAGGCACACCATCAGAGTCATTACACAGGAAGGCCGGGAAAAAAATTATTATGGTATCTCATTTTCAAAGGATTAGGAGGCTATAGGCATGTACACCACAAAAGAAGAGTGGTTAGACATGATTCGCGGGGAGTATCTGCATAATTTCATTAAACGTGGTGGTGCGGCAGTAAAATTCTGTGTCCCGGTGGAAGATCTTGATCATAACCAATTATTAATGTTACTGCGCAAAACTTCAGAGGAAGAAAACTATATTTTTACATCCGTTGATGCCGTTTCCACAAAGATTCACATGATTGACAAGTTGTTTCACGAAGTAGCTCGACAGATTGACTGGGATGATCTGTCACATGCCTTTATTAAAAAGATCTTTAGCCAAAACGGGTATCAGTTGCCGAAACAACACGAGGATTTTAATCTTCAAAACATAGCTGAGATCAATAAGCGCGAGGAAATGTTTTTACGAAAGGAACTACGTTCATGCCTTGAAAAAGAAATCTTTCATGATTTTGAAATGAGCCAGGAATTTAGAATTGCCATGATTCGTCTCTGCCTAAATCAGCTTGACACAGCAGGACCATCTGTTTTTTTGAGCAATGCTGTGAAAGAATGGCTGCGAGGCGAGCTTCGGTTAATTTCAACCTTAAAGGAAGCATTGATCTTTCAAAAGATTGCCCGGCATAATGCCCGGCATATGCTGTTTTCTCTTGCCCACTGGCTGAGGGTTAACGGCAAAAGTGGCCTTGTACTCGTGCTTGATATTACTCGTTATCTCATTTCGACAAGATCGAAGAACCCTGATGATGGTTTTTTCTATTCCGCACCTGCCGTGCTGGATGCCTATGAGCTACTTCGCCAATTCATTGATGGAACGGACGAAATGGAAGGCCTGTTTGTTATAGTTCTTGCATCAAAGGATTTCCTGAATGATGACAAACGCGGTTTAAGGGGTTATGATGCTCTAAAATTGAGGATCTGGGATGAAGTCAGAGACAGGCAAAGGCAAAATCCCCTGGCATCGCTGGTTCGCCTTTCAAATAGGGGCGCAGATTAAAAGTTGAGTTATACAAGGAAGGTGCACTAATGAATATTGATGAACAAGTGAGAAATCAACGTGCGATTGAAGCACTGCGTAATGGTGTGCCAAATCGTGACGCCGTCACGGTGTTGGGATCTAATCAGCCGGAGATAGAAGATAAATTTCGACGGCAACTGGAAAGCACAAAACAGGCGGTTGCTGATGGCAGTCAAAATGAAGGTATGCTGGTAGCGGGTGATTTTGGCACCGGGAAATCACATCTCCTGGAATATCTGATGCATCTCGCCCTCGAACAGAATTTTATATGCAGCAAAATTGTCATCAGCAAAGAAACCCCTCTTTATGACCCTGCAAAATTATATCGGGCTGCGGCTGAAGCTGCGATTGTACCAGGCAAACGGGGCAGTGCTATGACCGAAATTGCCACTGCGCTGAAAGCGCTGAAATTTAATAACCAAGACTATGGGGATTTTCGCCAATGGACACTTCAGGAGGCCGGTCTTAATGAGAGATTTGCCGCCACTCTTTTTTTATATGAACGAATGTCAAATGACCCTGAACTCAGCAACCGCA
Source organism: Dethiobacter sp. (assembly GCA_003605065.1). GTDB lineage: Bacteria > Bacillota > Dethiobacteria > DTU022 > UBA8154 > UBA9862. The sequence continues at coordinate 14,777 of QZJM01000038.1, forward strand.
TTATCCGGTTTTGGTCTGGTGATAAAATAGATTCCGGAGAAATAAAAAAATATCTTAAGGCGTGTCGAGAACCAGTGACCTATAAGATTGACAAGATTACGGCGAAAGAACTTGCTTTACAAAGATTTAAATTTGCTGCCCGTCTCATTCTTGCGGCAGGTTATTCCGGATGGGTCCTGTTGATTGATGAAGTGGAATTGATTGGCCGATACTCACTCTTGCAGCGGGCAAAGTCCTATGCAGAATTGGCACGATGGATGGGAAAACTGGAAGCTTCAAATGTTGCGGGATTAACATCAGTCTTGGCAATCATACAAGCTTTTCAGAGTATTATCCTGGAAGGAAAAGATGACTTTGAAAAAGCACCTAACAGATTAAGGGCAAAAGGAACGGAAAGTGATCTTCTCTTGGCCAGCCAGGCCGAAAGAGGAATGAGGGTCATTCAAAACGAATTTAAACTTTTAAAAGCGCCGGACAAAGATGTGTTGGCTCAAACTTATGAAAAAGTAAAATCCATACATGCCAGGGCATACGATTGGGATCCGCCAGCAGTGCAATCCATTGAGCATATGAGCAGTGCCCGGATGCGGCAGTATGTAAAAGGATGGATTACAGAATGGGACCTCAAACGGCTTGATCCCGGCTATATTCCGAAAATAGAAGTTGGGGGACTTGAACCAAACTATACCGAGGATAAGAATTTAGAGGTTGAAACGGAGGGAGGATCGGATAGCGACAACCTTAACCAGGTCTAGACATTCGGGAGGTCACTTGAAATGCCGATTCCTTATCGTGATGCTGATGAATTAAACGATTATGGCATAGCAGGATATCTAACGATTCAACCTGCAAAGGAAGGATCTGGCTATCTGGCTGCACTTTTTCTGATCAATGCACGCGGTGAACCGCTAGAATTTACGTATAACCGCATAGAGACTCCACACACCTTTCTTTGGCGACAAGCGGATATAAGGCGCCATGCGGTAAAAAAAATAACCACATCGCTCCTCTCCTTATGTCCCAAAATACCGCGCCTGCTGCTTTGTCGCGCTGAAGAAGTCGGCAGCGAACTTTTCTGTCAGGATATACAATTGTCGATTCCGGTCTGCCGGATTGCGCCAGCAATTAAGGCCTTTCCTTATTCGGCAACCGAAATACAAGACAGGATCGAAGCGGAAGAACCCCGGAATCTCTTTTGGTATCCGGGAAAACCTCCTGAAGACTCGAGCGAATTGAAGCTTTTACATGAATTGTTAGGACGGGGCTTACTCACAGAGCCCTTCGAGCGGACATTAATTGGACTCCGGGAGGTGTATCCGGAGAAAGGGAAATGATGATGACTATGGAGGCGATCTGGTGGAAAGAACATATTGGCGATGTTCCAAGAGCGCGCTGGTTTGGTTTTTTTAGGCGGCCTGTTAAGCTTAGCGAGTATATTCCCCAGGGGCTGTCTGTGCCATCGGTAATCCTATCTGTTCCTCAAGATTTATCAGCATCGGATGACAATTCTTTGTCGTCACCCATTTCATTAATGGTCCCACATACCTTAAATATACCAATTAATCTCATTTCCGGTCATACACAATCTGGTGATTGTGTCCGCGGTAGTGTTGGACTCGCCGGTATCCTGTTGAAAGAGAGTATGCCCGGGGCAAAATTGTCAAAGTCGACACGATCAGATCTGGCTCTGCAAACTTTTCAAGATATCGATAATAATAAGGCTGAACCAGAAATCCCTCTTTCCAAACGGTTAGCTTATTTGCTCCAACCACCAACTGAAGTTTTACTATCAAGAAGCGGTCCGTTGGAATGGCCGGGAACCTTGTTCGATTATCAGATAGAAGGAATAAAAACCCTGCTTTCAAGCGATGCCTTGTTGCTTGCAGATGATATGGGACTCGGGAAGACAATTCAGGCGCTAGGTGCCCTACGCATCCTTTTTCTTCAACGCCGCATCGAGTCTTGTCTACTGATTGTTCCAGCGAGCCTTGTCGGTCAGTGGCGAAAAGAAATCCACTATTGGGCTCCAGAATTACGTACCTCCACCATTCGTGGCACAACGGCAGAACGAACATGGCAATGGGTTACATCTGCCCATATTTACCTTACGAGTTATGAAACCTTACGGTCTGATTGTACCGACAATGCTCAATCACCTCCCCGTCGCCGTGTATGGGATGTTGTTATTCTTGATGAAGCTCAGAAAATTAAAAATCGTGACGTGGAGATCAGTCGTAAATGCAAACTTCTTCATCGACAGCGGGCTTGGGCACTTACGGGCACACCACTTGAAAACCGGGAAGATGATCTCGCTTCTATTCTCGAATTCGTAACGACCCTTAAAGAAGGTGAAACACCGCCGAGGCTCAAACCTGGTTTTGAACTCCAGGAAAAACATAAAAGTTTACAGCTTCGCCGGAAGAAACAAGATGTGCTCCCCCAGCTTCCACCCAAAATGGTCAACCAGATATCTCTAACAATGAATAGGCCGCAGCGTGAATACTATGAGCGTGCTGAAAAAGAAGGTATTGTCCAGCTAAAGGAAAGTGGTGAGTCTGTTAGCATAGAAAACATTCTCGAACTTATTATGAAATTGAAACAGATCTGCAATTTTTGTCCATCTACGGGAAGCTCAGTTAAATTTGATGATGTCCTGGAAAGATTGACTACTCTCGTGTCTGAGGGATATCGGGCCCTAATCTTTTCCCAATTCACGGATTCAACATATGGAGCAAATGCCATAGCATCAAACCTTAAAGACTTTAATCCTCTGCTGTATACCGGCGATCTTTCACAATTGCGTCGAGACATGATCATTAAAACATTCAAAGAGAATCGAGATCATAAGATTCTTATTCTTTCCCTCCGCGCCGGCGGACAAGGGCTAAATTTACAGGATGCTTCATATGTTTTTCATTTTGACCGCTGGTGGAATCCTGCCGTTGAACATCAGGCTGAGGACAGAGCCCACCGTCTCGGCCAAACTTTTCCAGTTAATGTTTATAAATATGTTATCGAAGATACGATTGAGGAACGGATTGAGAAAATTTTAAAGGAAAAGCAATTGCTTTTCGATGAATTGGTTGACAGTGTTTCAATCGATCTAAAGTCAAAACTGTCAAGCGAAGAACTTTTCGGCTTGTTTGGATTAATCCCTCCGGAACGCTTGAAATTATCAAAACGGAAATCGGAATTCAAAGGTTAGCCCTAAGAGAAGGTCAGATAAATGGACGACAAGCGGTATCGTATAGTTCTTAAGCCAGAAACCTTATCCCAACTGGCGGAGGTTCAAGCCTCGATAACCAAAATGGCTTCGGTGTTACAGCCCAGCATTTTACATATGGTCGAAGATCAACGTCGTCTTAATGAAATAATACGTACCGCAGTTGAGCCCATAAACGCCCATTTACTCAGTGTATCGGCGGCACTGTCGGCCAGCACTGCTTTCCAAAATCAAATCGTAGAAATGCAGAAGGCAGAAGCCGCTTTCGCTGAAATTCACTCTGTGGGTACCCGTATCGCCGAATCCATGCGGGCGGCAGCAGTAGTTTCCTTCTATAAATACGATACTCTAATTCAAAGCATAGTTGAATCGGCGTACCTCTATGATTTGTCTCGTGTCGCTGATTCAATTCGGAGCGTTTCGGAAAACCTCTACCGGTTTTTTGAGCCAGCAACCACCGCATATCGAGCGTGGAGGGAGTCATTGGCTCCGGCTATCTCCATAGACATTAAGGCAATAATGCTGCTCTTAATGCCAGTTCGGGAGCAGTTTCTTACGACCGACTTCTTAGGCAGTCTTCAAGAGACTCCGATATATGAGGGTGATGCCGTAATAGTGCGAGGCGGCATCGTAGAGGAGGTCGAGGAACATCTCCTGCTGTCCCTTCCGGAAGCGCTGAGTCAGCTCAATCCCTCTTTGTATCGCCTCTGGCGAGGAGCATGGGACTCCCTTACGTCATCAAATCCAGACAAAATCAGGCACACCCTAACATCCGCCAGAGAACTGGTGACCTATGTGCTCCACGAATTGTCCCCTGACGAACAGATTCTGGGCTGGTCCACGCTCCCAGAACACTACGATAAAGGCCGTCCAACACGCCGTGCGAGATTGCTTTTTATAGCCTCGCATGTCGAAAGTGACGTGCTTCACGATTATCTGCTTAAGGAGATTGAGGCGTGCTTGTCGTTGATTCAGGTCTTCCAAGTTGGCACTCACGGGATCGCGCCGTCGTTTAGCGATTCGCAACTCAAAGTGATTCTAAGGAAGGTTCATTCAATGATTTGTACGCTTGTCGAGATGCGAAATGACAAGGGCTAACGACGCCATGCAGCGGATCGCCGGTAGTTCCCGCTGATGGCCATGTTATACGTTCGTTGATAGTAAATCAAAAATAATAGTATTAGGAACATTCTAATACTGATCTGGAGAATTAGAAAAACAGGGATGATGAAAAAATGAAAGTGCTTGTCATAGCCGAAAAGCCGAGCGTTGGCCGGGATATTGCCAGAATCTTGGGCTGCAAAGAAAAGAAAAATGGCTGCATCGAAGGAGATAATTATATTGTTACCTGGGCCATCGGGCATTTGGTGAGGCTAAAGATGCCGGAAGAGTATGATGATAGATTAAAGAAATGGAGGATGGAAGACTTACCGGTAATACCGACTAAAATGCAATTAAAACCGGTTAGGAATACAGCAGACCAATTCAAGGTTGTTAAAGATCTGTATAACAGAAAAGACATCAGCGGAGTCATCTGCGCTACTGATGCAGGGAGAGAAGGGGAGCTGATATTCCGGTATATTTACGACTTGGCGAGTTGCACAAAACCAATTAAGCGATTATGGATAAGCAGCTTGACCGATTCTGCTATCAAAGATGGATTCTCCAAACTGAAACCTGGCAGCAACTACGAAAACCTTTACAACGCTGCCAGGTGCAGAAGTGAAGCGGATTGGCTGGTTGGGCTGAACGCTACACGCGCTTTTACTGTGCAGCACAATGAGTTGCTTTCAGTTGGCCGGGTGCAGACACCGACGCTGGCGCTGCTGGTGAACCGGGAAAAAGAGATTCAGAACTTTGTTCCAAGAGACTTTTGGGAAGTCCTGGCCGGATACCAGGAAGGTTTTTCCGGGAGATGGCAAGGAGATGGTGATGGCAGAACTTATGACCAGGCTAAAGCAGAAGCGGTTAAAAATAAGGTGGCCGGGAAAACCGGAATCATTACCGGGGTCAAGCAGGAAGAGAAGAAAGAACTGCCTCCTCTTCTCTACGACTTGACCGAACTCCAAAGGGACGGAAACAAAAGCTATGGTTATTCTGCGCAGCAGGTGCTTGACCTGGCGCAAAGTTTGTATGAAAAGAAGATGATTACCTATCCCCGGACAAACTGCCGGTATCTTTCCAGCGATATCGACACTTTTAAAATTCTTTTCAAGCTGGGAGGGTATAGCCAATATACTGAGCTGATCAGGCTGAAAAACTGGACGATGCAAGCCAGGGCAGTGAATGATTCGAAGGTCACAGACCATCATGCGATCATCCTGACCGGAGAGACTGGGGCATTGGTTGGAGACGAAGCAAAAATATACGATTTCGTCGTCAGGCGCTTTATCGCTGGTTTTTTCCCTGATCATCTCTTTACCATGACGACGATTACTGCTGAAATTGAAGCTGAAAATTTCGTCAGCAAGGGAAAAACAATAGCGCATGAAAGAGAATGGACTGGGAACGCCGGCGACAAGAGCAGCAATCCTGGAAAGACTGATCAAGGTTGGCTACATCGAAAGGAAAGGGAAAACTCTTGTACCAACTCAAAAAGGGATTGCACTCATTGATATTATGCCGGGCAAGCTGAAAAGTCCTGAATTGACCGGCGAATGGGAGAAAAAGCTATACGATATTGAGAAGGGAAAATTAGAACCAGAAAAATATATTGCCGAAATTAAGCAATACACGAAAGAAATAGTTGAAACAGCCAGGAACAGCGAAAGTAAAGCTATTTCTGCAGCTACCAGGAAGATAATCGGCAAGTGCCCTGCTTGCGGAGCTGACGTAACAGAAAACAAGAAAGGCTATGGTTGCAGTGCCTGGAAGGAAAAAGGTTGTAAATTTTTCCTGGGAGAGGTAGCCGGGAAGAAGTTGTCCGCGAAGCAAGCGAAGGACTTGCTGGAGAAGGGGCAAACAAAAACAATCAAGGGGTTCATCAGCAAAAAGGGTAATAAGTTTGACGCTGCACTGAAAATTGCCGGGGGAAAAATTGAGTTTTTATTTGATGAGGACAAGAAACCTCAATAATTAGCGGGCTGACAGGAGGGCCTGCTGAAAATCGAGACAAGTAATAACGGCATCTTTAAGAGCCCGGCTGACTGCACGGAGATTGACTTCGTCTTTTATACAGCAAATGACCATAATTTTTATCAAAAGTGAGAATTATTCTTTGCTCTTTTTTCGCCCATGCCAGGACTTGCTCATCATTTATTCCCGGACTTATCTCGCTTACGCTTACAATGTCGAAACCCTTATCTCTGAGGAGCTTTACACTGCTTGCCGGGATATTCTCATTGGATAGAAAAATCATAATTATTTCTCCAAAAGGGAAAGTTCCAGATAACTGTCTTCTTTCAAGCATTCACCGGCAAAAGTAAACACTGCCTTTAAATGCTCAGGTTTTAGTGAAGGATAATTATCTAGAATTTGCTGCTCTGTCCATCCTGAACCTAAAAGTTCTAGGATAAAAACGACAGAGAGCCTTGTTCCTTTTATTACCGGTTTGCCGGCAAGAATATTGGGATCAGCATGGATGTACTCTTTCCAGTTCATATCGATCACCTCTTGATTATTATAACACATGCTTCAACAAAAATAACCCATATTTTGAGCAGAGCTGACGTACAAAACCCCCTATGTTATTATTCTGTAAATTATGGTATATTTTATTGAGAAAGGCTTTTTTCAATCCAGGGAAACAGGAGGGTTAAAATGGGTATCAGGGATGTGTTTCGGGAAAATCTGCTGCTGGAGGTCTATGATCCGCGGGATGATATTTATTTCAAGAGTATTATCCAGGAAGTACATGATGATTATATTGCTATCGGCATACCTCTGCGCAAACAGAAGCAACTTTACATGGCCAAAAATTCCACATGGGATTTCCGGCTTACCCGGAAGGATGCCCTCTATTACTTTCGCAGCAGTTGTATTGGACAGAAGAAAGGTGACCGGGTATCTCTCTACCTGATTAACTGGCCGGATGAGGTAAGAAGGGTGCAGCGCCGCGAATATTATCGTTGTCCCTGCTCCTTTGATGCCCACTATTGGATTTTAAAGAAGCCCCGGGATGAAGAAGAACAGCCACCCCTGACGCAACCGGAACCTGTTGCCGGGGGTGACGGGAAGGAAGCCCCTGTCCCGGAGGGGGAAAGAATTCCCCTGGCAAAGCTGTCGGAACAGATGGGGGACCCGGGGACGGCCATGATTGCTGATATCAGCGGTGGAGGATTACAGCTTGTGGCGCCTCAATGGCTGCCGATCGGTACTATATTGCTCGTGGGCATTTTCCTCCAGAGCAAGAAAATAAAAAAGACCCTTTTTGTTAAAGGAAAGGTAATTCGGGTTAGTCCGTACCAGCCTGAACGAACAGTGCATTTTCGTCCTAGTGTGGAATATGTTGATACTCCCGAACGTATACGGGAGGAAATCGTGGGATTTATTTTTGTGCTCATGCGCGAGCGCATGGTTTGTGGGGGCGGCAATTCCTTTCTCTTGACAAACAGCATGAATGATGCTAAAATTACTCTTGCCTGTGAAATAAAGAAATAAAAATTAATGTGTTAGTTAGAGAGAAATAATTTAAGCGCAAGTTGTGCATTATATTTTCTAAATGGAGACAGGCAATCAAATAACGCGGGGTGGAGCAGCCAGGTAGCTCGTCGGGCTCATAACCCGGAGGTCGCAGGTTCAAATCCTGCCCCCGCAACCAGATAATAATATCACAGGGATTAATTATATAGTTATAGATAGAAAAAGTTTGACATTATTTCCCCTTTTGTTTTTTTTGCTCACGTAGCTCAGTCGGCAGAGCGTATCCTTGGTAAGGATAAGGTCACCGGTTCAATTCCGGTCGTGAGCTCCACGGCGGCGTAGCTCAGATGGTTAGAGCATACGGCTCATACCCGTAGTGTCCGGGGTTCGAATCCCTGCGCCGCTACCATTTTTAATTTAAAATAAAAACAATAAGTAAATTGATATTTTTTTTTGATACATAATCTAGTAAAACAAGTGTTTGTAGAGCATCAAATTTGCACAGGGAGGATTTAAAAGAATATGGCCAAGAAGAAATTTGAGAGGACCAAGCCGCATGTTAATGTAGGGACGATCGGGCATGTGGATCATGGTAAGACGACGTTGACCTC
>QZJM01000039.1 GCA_003605065.1 Dethiobacter sp.
TAGGCACCGCTTTTTTTATTTCCCGGGTAAGCGCAGGATTCGACTTATAAATATGTAAAAAATAAGACCTGGTTTAAACACAGGTCTTTTCTCTTAGAAGCTCTAAGAGTTCGGATAATGGTGGTGTCGGGGATGGGACTTGAACCCACATGGTATTCACCACACGCCCCTCAAACGTGCGCGTCTGCCTATTCCGCCACCCCGACATGTCTTTTCTGGAAATTAATTTTAGCATAAAAACGCTAAAAAATCAAGGTGCCGAAGCAAGATTTGTTATCACCGGTCATTTGAGGTTTCTCCGCCTTTGCAGAGAGTTTAAATGTGTTTTTCTTCTGATGGCAGGTGTCAGCTGGATTTTGGAGAATATAAAATTCAAGTGCCAAAGAATTCTGCAACAGGGAGAGTTGAAAGATGCCAGGTGAATTTGTTAACTGGACACAGGAAGGGAATATTGCCGTTGTAGTAGTTGACAATCCACCCATGAACGTGCTGAGCTCTAAAGTGGCAGAGGAGCTTTTGGCAAGTTTTAAGGAAATCAATGCTGCGGAAAACTGCCGGGTCATGGTGTTAACAGGAGCGGGAGAAAAAGCTTTTATGGCAGGTGCCGATATAAACGAGCTTGCGGAGATAATCAGGACTTCTGCTTCCACATTACCCTATACAAAAAAGCTGCACGACACTTTTAATTACCTGGAGAATTTACCCATACCGGCCATAGCGGCAATCAATGGCTATGCTCTGGGGGGCGGGCTGGAACTGGCACTGGCCTGTGATATCCGCATAGCTTCTGAGAAGGCCTTGCTGGGAGTGCCGGAAGTTAAACTGGGGCTGTTTCCCGGGGCGGGCGGTACCCAGAGATTACCCCGCCTTATAGGTGCTTCTCTGGCCAAAGAAATGCTTTTCACAGGTGAACCGCTTACGGCGGCAGAATCGTTAAGGAGCGGCCTGGTAAATAAGGTCGTGCCCCACGGTGAGGTTTTTTCCGCCGCCAGGGAGCGTGCCCATTTGCTTGCTTCCCGGCCCGCCATGGCTTTAAAGCTGGTAAAAGAGGCGGTTAACAGGGGTATAAAGCTGCCCCTGGAAGAGGGATGCAGGGTGGAGTCCGACCTCCTGGACAGGGCTTTCCGAACTGAAGATGCCAGGGAAGGTGTTCAGTCATTTTTGGAAAAACGGGAGGCAAAGTTTAAACACCGTTAAAATGGAAGAATTAAAATTATTTCAGGTCAGGCAAATTATCAATACAGAGAGCATCTCATCCGTACAAAGCGCTTTAAGGCATGAACTTGTCAGTAAAAGTCTTAACGAACTTATCAGTCCGGGCCAAAAAATAGCAATAACCGTAGGAAGCAGGGGGATTGCCTCGTTAGTGCAAATTTTGAGATGCCTGGTGGAGTGGCTCTGGGAAAGCGGGGCGAAGCCCTTTATCGTCCCGGCCATGGGAAGCCACGGCAATGCTGACGCCCGGGGCCAGCTTGATATTTTAGAAAGGTACGGGATTACGGAGAAAAAAATCGGTGTGCCCGTTGCTTCCTCTATGGAAGTAGTGCTGCTGGAGCATACTGCCGCAGGAGCACCGGTATATATGGACAAGACAGCTTATGAATCCGACGGTATTATTGTCCTTAACCGGGTTAAGCCTCATACAACAATGTCCGGGCCGGTGCAGAGCGGTCTTTTGAAAATGCTGGCTGTGGGGCTGGGAAACCATGAAGGTGCCGAGAGTATGCATCGCTATGGTCTGGAAAAAAATGTTCCCCAGGCGGCTGCTATAATCCTCAGTAAAGCGCCGGTTCTTTTTGGAATCGCCATTGTAGAAAATGCGTTTAAACAGCCTTACGGGATTTATGCCATACCGGCCGGAAGGATTGCTTCTGAAGAACAGGGTGTTCTGGAAGAGGCCGTTAAAATTTTACCGGTGATTCCCTTTGACCATCTGGATGTTCTCCTGGTCCGCACGATGGGCAAAAATATTTCCGGTTCCGGGATGGATACAAATGTGGTGGGACGCTGGCGGCGGGTCGGGGGAGAAATAGATAAGGATATTAAGCGTATTGCCGTTTTGGATTTAGCCGATGAAAGCCGTGGAAATGCTCTTGGTATTGGTATGGCTGATTTTATAACCCGTTCCCTTTATGAAAAAATCGACTTTAAGGCCACATACATGAACGCTCTGACTTCAGGATGGACCAACGGGGCCAAAATCCCCATGGTCCTGGAAACGGAGAAAGATGTCTGGAGGCAGGCTTTGCACGGTTTTAACCGGGAAAAACTTCGCCTTGTTCTGATAGAAAATACCCTAAATTTACAGGAAATCTGGGTCTCCGAAGTGATTAAAGAGGAAGCGGCAAATTGTCCCTCCATCGACTTAATCAAGGGGCCTTTTGCCGTAAATTTCAGTCCGGAGGGAAAGCTGGCCTTAAAGGAGGAAGGGGATATCGAGGGCTGAAAAAATTAGGCGGCTCCATGAACCGCCTAATTTTCTGATGGCAAACCCTGTGTTATTTAAGATTCTTTTACTTCGACATTTCGCCTGGCAAAAAGGTAGTAGGCGTTATAGACAGCAATGATAACTCCTATAATAACGTTATTCAGGGCCAGAGAAGTAGGTGCCATAATAGGAGTAAAGTTTACTAGCGCTAACCAGATTCCTAAAATTAAATGGATAATGAAAAAAGTTTTCATCTAACTTTTCCCTCCTTTCGCAAAATATCATATCCTTATTTAGAAAAATTATACTTGTACTTAACGGAAAATTATGGTTTTTACTTTATCGTTTCACTGGAAGAGAAAAAGCAGGGGTTGAAGGGGAAAGGGCCTTCTTCATGGCCCTTTTTCTTTTGCTGTACTTTGTGGTATATTATAGTAAGTTTATAGAAAGAGAATATGGTGACTCTAAAAATGAAAAGAGACAAGGTGGAGAAAGAGGGGCAGGACTTTTTAAAATTTTTGGGCACTGCCGGTGCCCGTTTTGTAGTGTCCAGACAGCTCAGGGCTTCCGGAGGGCTCTGGCTTTCCGCAGGCGGTGAGGAAGTCTTAATTGATCCCGGACCGGGAGCCCTAGTCAGGTGCTTATCGTCCCGTCCCAAGCTGGACCCTTTTACTTTAAACGGGGTCATTCTGACCCACCGCCACCTGGACCATTCCAACGATATAAATGTTATTATTGAAGCCATGACTAACGGAGGAAGGAACAGGAAAGGTTTTTTATATGCTCCCAGGGATGCTTTTGACTCACCGGATCCGGTGGTCCAAATATATGCCCGTGCTTTTCTGGAAAAAATAGAATACCTGGAGGAGGGCAAGACTATTCACCGCCCTTCGTTTACACTGGATACACCTGTCAGGCATCAACATCCGGTGGAAACATACGGACTGAGATTTTTTTTGCCGTACGGTAACATTTCCCTGATTACCGATACTGCGTTTTTTCCTGCTTTACTAGACCATTACCGGGGTTCCGACATTTTAATTCTTAATGTAGTAATATTTCAGGATCATGTTGATAATAAAATTTATCACTTAAATTTTAAAAAGGCGGTAGAAATAATTGAGGGTATCGGTCCTAAGGCAGCTGTTCTGACGCATTTTGGTATGACCATGTTACAGCAAAAGCCTTACCTTCTGGCGCAAGACCTTCAGGAGAAGCTGGGTATTAAGGTTATTGCTGCCAGCGACGGCCTGACACTCCCGCTGGAAAGACTTATTATGCCGGCAGGTTTACCTGGCGGCGGGGAAGGGGGACGGTAAGTTTTTTAACCGGCAGGAATTATATGCGGTTAAACAGCTTAATTCTTAAAATGTTTGTAGGCATATGCAGGCTGGAATTGCATTTAATGGAGGGTACTTCTTTAAAAGAAAAACGGCAGGTAATCAAGAGTATAACGGAAAGACTTAAGAACCGCTTTAATATTTCCATCGCTGAAGTAGGCTGCCAGGATGCTTTAAGAAGGGCTGAAATAGGCCTGGCTCTGGTCAGCAATGAAACGGTTTACCTGGAAAAGGTGATGGGCAGGGTGGTTAACTTCATAGAAAATGATGGCCGCGTGCAAATAATAAAAATTGATAAAGAAATATACTGAGAAACACCCTTTTTATTTTTGCTTCCCTGTGGAAAGAATAAAAAGGGTGATTTTTTTGCTGGGTACAGTTTTTTTTAGGACACTGTTTATATACTTCACAGTTTTGCTGGTAATGCGTTTAATGGGTAAGAGGGAAGTAGGGCAGCTTTCCACCTTCGATCTGGTCGTAGCTATTATGATTGCGGAAATAGCCGTTTTCCCCATGCAGGAGCTACAAAAACCATTATATATGGGGGTAATTCCCATGTTTATCCTGGTAGGTGCAGAGATATTTATTTCCTATCTTTGTTTGCACTGCAAGTTTTTAAGGAGATTTGTTGATGGTTACCCCAGTGTGCTTATTGCCGAGGGAAAGATTATGGAAAAAGAAATGCGCAAACAGCGTTATAATATCAACGATCTTATGGGGCAGCTCCGTCAGAAAAATGTTTTTAATATATTGGATGTGGAATACGCAATTTTGGAAACCTCCGGGGAATTAAGCGTGATGTTAAAGAATACTAAAAGATCCGTAACTCCGGAAGATCTAAATTTGAACCCGGCCTATGAAAATATTCCTGCTCCCCTGGTTCTTGATGGAGAGGTGCTGCCGGAAAACCTGGAATACCTGGGCCTTAGCCGGATTTGGCTGGAGGATGAATTAAAACGCTACGGCCTGGAATTAAAAAATGTTCTTTATGCCAGTATGGACTGCCAGGGGAAACTTTATATCAGCGAAAAACTCGCCCCGGTAAAAACAAAGAATAAAAATTAAATCCAGGAAATAATTTAAAGACCGGAACGGATCCTTCGTTAAACCCCTGGTTCTTTATGTTAAGGACCATTCTACCCTGCCATTTTGCGGGACGAGGTGAATCCAGGTATTGCCCGGCTGTAAAAGTATGTTACGGCCGTTAGTATCTAAAAAGCGGGTTTTTTCCCCGTAACTGTTTTTCTGCCATTTAATCTCCTCTACCTGCCCTCCGCTAAAAAGAAGGCCTTTTCCCTCACCAAGAAGCGTAATTTCCAGGTGGCCTTCGCTTGTAAAGGCACGGGCCTTGATGAACTGGATGATAATATTCTTTACCTCTACAGCTTCTCCGGAATTGGCATCGATAAAAAGACTTCCGTCATTATAACGGGTATACGTTTCCCGGGAATTCCAGTGGTATTCAACATGATTTTGAGGGCTGAATGCTATAGAAATAGTGGAAACAACTTGTTCCGGTGGTTTTCTTTCTCCAAAAGAAAAAACAGGGGTGGGCTGGCTGCCTTTAAGGTAATTAAATTTTTCAGCTCCCGGGGCAAGCCTGGAGAGAGTGGTATACAGGTTATGAGGCATATTCCTGCTTTTTAGTCTTTTATAGTAAAGAGAGTTATAGCGTTCATCGATATGTTTGGCATTTATATCTTTAAGTACTGCTTCTGTGTGAATAGAATACCCGCAGTGGGCCAGTATCCCATCGTATTCTTTGGTAAGGTAAGCAATATAAGGCCTGGCGCTGCGGACTGGTCCGATATCATCTTCATAAGGAGAAATGTAAAGGGCTAAAAATCGGGTAATCCATCCTTCCACGGGGAATTCATAGACAATTCCCGCCCCACTAAGGCCGGATTGGGGTCTGGTCGGGGGCAGGTTTTCAATGATAATGGCGTAAGGGCGGTTGAATATCTCTGCCACAGGAAATCCCGTATATGGGGACAGTTCTCCCGGGGTTTCAGGTTGTGGTTCTTGATCCGCAGGGTTATCTTTTTCTTCTCCTATCCCTTCTTCGGGAGCAGGGTCTTTGGGTGAAGTATTTGCTTTACAACCTGCCAGTAAAATGGTTAATATTAAAAAGAGGAATAAAAGAAAACAAATATTTCTTGTTCCTTTTTTCATTTCGCAGCACCTCGAAGTAAATTTATATTTTCAAAGACGGTATCTGGAAAATATCTTAGGTAGATGTTAAATCCCGGAACGTCTTAGATGGCCTTGAAGGGGGACTAAAAACCAATGCCTGCTATTTATAAGCCATTATCTATGGCCAGGGAATTTGTTTCAGCGTATGTATCCCATGGGGATTTGGTTATAGATGCCACGGCGGGTAACGGTCATGATACTCTATTCCTGGCGCGTCTGGTAGGGGAGAAAGGAAAAGTACTCTCTTTTGATCTGCAGCAAGAAGCCCTGGAAAAAACACGCCGGCGGCTGAAAGGCGAGAATTTAATGCACCGTGTTGATTTAATACTGGACAGCCATGAGCATATGTCTCATTATGTGCATGGTTTGGTCTCAGCCATTATGTTTAACCTGGGATACTTGCCAGGAGGCGATCATGCTATTATCACCCGGCCGGAAACGACTGTTAACGCTCTTAAGGCCGGCCTGTTAATACTCAGACCGGGGGGTATCATTACGATAGTACTTTACACCGGACATGAAGGGGGAAAGGAAGAAAAGGCGGCTCTTTTTGACTTTTGTACAAACTTAAACCAGCAACAATTTACAGTCTTTCATTACTGCGTCTTAAACCAGGTTAACGATCCTCCTTCCCTGCTGGTTATTGAAAAAATCCATTAATTTTCCAGTTTAGTTTACCATTTGTTTTTTATAAAAGCAAGTTCGGGATACTTGTACTAAAAGGAAAATCAACGAAAGTGTAGAAACAATTAAAAATGAAAAAAACAGTAAAACAATAAACTTGTAAGTAACGGTTTTAAATAATAGCTGCTGTTTGTTACCTTACAAAATAACAATTAGGATGTGTTTTTTTGAAAACACAGCAAGATTTATGGGAAATCGTTCCCGAACTGGCAGAAGTTGAAAAAAACATGGAGGAAATATTATTTTCCCACGCAGACTTACTGCCTCCCATGGATTCTTTTTTACTGGAAAAGAAAGGTAAAAGACTCCGTCCCGCTCTTTTTTTAGCGAGTGCACGTGTACATAGGAGCAATTTACAAAACCTTATTCCCTTGGCTGTAAGCCTGGAATTAATTCATACAGCTACCTTAATTCATGATGATGTTGTGGATAACGCCCCGATGCGCAGAAATATGCCCACCATTAACTCTTCTCAGGGGGACAAAACAGCAATTCTGCTGGGGGACTACTTTTTAGCCAGGGCTTTTACCATTCTGACTGCTTTCGGCAGGTTACAAATAGTCGATCTCATGGCAAACGTCATCGAAGAAATGTCTATGGGGGAGCTGCAGCAGCAGAAAGATGCTTTTAATACAAATTTGACAGAAAATGATTATCTGGAAAAAATAAAACAAAAGACCGCGTTATTTATTGCCTCCTGCTGCCTGGCCGGTTATTTAACATCAGGCACCACTGCTGAAATTGAATCAGCTTTTTACAATTACGGGCTTAACCTGGGCATGGCTTTTCAGATCATTGATGATGTGCTTGATTTTTATGGAAAAGATAAAAATACCGGCAAAGAAAAGTTCAGCGATATCAAAAATGGTATTATTACTCTACCGGTTATTCATACTCTACAATTAAGTCCGAGAAAAGAAGAACTGTATAGGTGTCTTAACAGGGAAAAACTAAATGAAGCGGAAATACTCTTGATACTAAATGAGATAAAATCGCAGCAAGGCCTGCAGTACAGTATTAAAACGGCTAAAAATTATATTGCCAGGGCCTTATCCTGTCTTAAGAAAATACCATCTGAAGAAGCGGTGGAGAATTTAAAAGCTATGGCCCGGTTTGTTCTGGCCCGGGCTTATTAAAAATTAATTCTATATTTTTTGTCTATTTTATGTTAGAATTATATTTAATATTTAGGAGGTTATTTTTGATGCTGCCAATTTTCACTGTAATCGGACGCAGCAAGACTGGTAAAACAACTCTTGTCCGGGAAATCATAAAGGAGTTGCAGTCAAAAGGATATAAAGTGGCAGTTATTAAGCATGATCCTTTGGACCATGGTGAAGTAGACAGAAAGGGGAGTGATACTGCAAATTTTTGGGAAGAAGGAAGCCATACCGTTGTTCTCTCTTCTCCATCGCGACTGGCTGTATTCCGCCGGGTAGAAAAGGATACGGCGCCTGAAGACATTATCCCCCTTTGCGGCAATGTAGATTGTCTGATTTTGGAAGGCTACAAAGGATGGGATTATCCGAAGATTGTTATCTGGTCAGAGGACGGCCTGGAAGTGGATCCCCGGCAGCTGCTGGCCGTAGTGTATGATAAAAAGGATCAAAGAGAAATTCTCAAGAAAAGTGAAAAAAAAGATACTCCCTTGATCTGCAGGGATGATATTAAAAGTATTGTGGATATTCTCGAAAAGAATATTTTAAACTTAAAAGGAGGCGAATAGGCAAAAATGAATCATAAAAAAGCGCCAAAATCGGTCGTAAGGCGCTTGCCTGTTTATTTACGTATCCTGGATAATCTAATCAGAAATGATGTGGAAATTATTTCTTCCAAGGAATTAAGTGACGAAACCGGCTTTACTGCTGAACAGATCAGAAAGGACCTGGCCTTTTTTGGCGCTTTCGGTACCAGGGGTACTGGCTATAACACAAATTTTTTAAGGGATAAAATATTAAAGATAATCGGTTTGGACGATCAGACCAACATTGTCGTCGTGGGGGCCGGGCACCTCGGTACTGCCCTTACCCGCTATAATGTTACCAAAAATCCTTATGTAAATGTTGTTGCTGCTTTTGATACAGATTCTGCAGTAGTCGGTGAAAAAATCCTTGATGTGGAAGTGGTGCATATATCAGAAATGAAGAAAATAGTTGACAAGTATGCGGTTAAAGTGGCAGTTTTGACTGTTCCGTCGGAACAGGCCCAAACAGCGGTCCAGACAATAATTGACAGCGGTATAAATGTTATCTTTAATTTTGCTCCCACAAAAATACACGTACCGGAAGGTGTTTATGTCCATAATGCGGATTTAAGTATCGAATTACAAAGCCTCATTTATTATGCAACAGCAGAAAAGGAAAAAATCTTCTAGATTATTTCATTTAACACAGTAAAATGTTTTTAAAGCCAACTTTTTTGCGGCTTTAGTTTTTCATGCTCAAGAGTTGACTTTTATTTTATTATTGTGTATACTAAGATTCACAAGGTGGAGCTGTGGTGTAGTGGCCTAACATGCCGGCCTGTCACGCCGGAGATCGCGGGTTCGACCCCCGTCAGCTCCGCCATAATATGCCGAGATAGCTCAGTCGGTAGAGCAGAGGACTGAAAATCCTCGTGTCCCCAGTTCAATTCTGGGTCTCGGCACCATAACATGCGGAAGTGGCTCAGTGGTAGAGCATCGCCTTGCCAAGGCGAGGGTCGCGGGTTCGAATCCCGTCTTCCGCTCCATTTACGAGGCGACATAGCCAAGTGGTAAGGCAGAGGACTGCAAATCCTTCATCCCCGGTTCAAATCCGGGTGTCGCCTCCATTTTTTTAATTTATGCCGGAGTGGCGGAATAGGCAGACGCAAGGGACTTAAAATCCCTCGATCCTTCAAGGTCGTACCGGTTCAAGTCCGGTCTCCGGCACCAGAAAATCGCGCTTTACGGCTTTTTGAGTGACCACGATTAGTGGTCATTTTTTTATACCGTTGCCCAACCGTTGCCATTTATTTTAGTTACCCTCCATTTCAAGCTGTTTTTCCATTCTGCTTATGGCCTCTTCCTGGATGCCCGGCAGAACATGAGAATAAGTATCCATGGTGATACTGATTGATTCGTGGCCGAGTCTTTCCTGGACAACTTTAGGATGTTCCCCCTGGGAGAGGAGCATCGTGGCGTGAGTGTGCCTGTTATGTTGAGCTCAACATAAAGACATTATACAACGTGATAGATTATGGGAAGAGTATGCAAATCGGATTAATCGAGTACATGAATCAAAATGGAATCACTTTTTACAGTGAAAAGGTCGGTCTGGATTATTTAGACTTTAAATTCGGGTTCAAACTGGAGGGATTTTACGGGATCATGCCTAAAAAAGTAAGGGATGCCGTGCACTGTTTGCTGGTTTTATGGAATTACCAAGCATACGGAACCGTCGCATTCGTAACACGTGGAAGAGTAAAACCCTTTGAATGCCCAAGCCAGTTCCAAAAAGAATACGATGAATTCCTGTCGTTCTGTAAAAAAAAGAAATACACGGAGTGATTTTTTAGGTCATGTCAATATTTCAAGTACAGAGATCTATTATGACAAGTAAGTTGTTATGTTAAGATAATCAATACATTGTCAGCATTTATCGCTTTTTCACAAGAATTATTATTGATTTACTTTCCATAATCCTTCTTGGACAAAACCGCTATCGCGGTGGTAAAACCGTTTGAGGTTTACAGAATAGGCACTCCAACTCCAGCGCAAAGTTTTATTAATGCTTTCTTTTTGTCTATGAGTCCCTTAAAATTGTTATGCAGTTCTACTGCTAATGAATAGTTATCCACAGCTTGGTTCTTTTTCAATCATATCAGTAAGAAGTGGATATTATGCTTAAACATTATTATTTTGCGCTACTCAACTGTTATACCAGCATCTTAGAGTCAAATCTGATGGAAATTCCTCTTCGAGTTCTTTTGTTCGAAAGGTAAGCGTCACTGCTCCGGTTGTCTGGCGCTGCGTCCAGTATTCCCCCTCGAGTTTGCAAACGGGTTTCCCGATGATGTTGAACAGGATCGTGCAGTCATGTGGCGTACTTCTCTCGCGTAAGGAGGTTTTTGGTCTACTCGTGTATGAGTAGCACAGTTGCCGGATCTGTGCGTCTTTATCAATGCAAAATCCTTCAAGGTAGCTGTAACTGACCATTTCCTCAGTTCTCATAACACAGCTTATTCTTCCAAAACTCTGCTTAATTGTCAGTATTGTAGCAATAGGGCAAGGCGTCCTTCCTTCGGCATCCTTCCAGTTCGTTCTAATATGGCCTTGCCATGTACCGTTCAAGTCTGGAAACGGAATAAGCCATCCTTGAAGTTGCTTCCTTGCGCCAAAGCCAGGTGGTGAATACGAAGTAAGCCATACCGTCCGCAGTAGCGACAATTGGGATTAGCCTTAACACGTCAAGAAAGTTCCGAAGGTCAAACCCCTGAATCAAGGCGGCCATGAATAGTACTATTACCGAAAACCCAGCAAGCAGATAGAGGAATGGTTTTGTATTCAGATTCTTCATGGTCACCCCTCGAATCCTACATAATCCCAAGCGGCAGATGTGAATGCATGCGCCTGTTGCCATGTCCACTTTTGCCCCGAGTGGAAGAGATAGATCAAATCGCTTACTTCGCCCCATTCCTTACAATCTTCAGACGAAATGGTATTGTTAAAAAGAAACGCTAAGGCCGCACGAACGTCAGCCCGATAAGTTGTGTTCTGGAAGTTGCTATCCGGCACGTTCCAGACAAGACATTCAATAAGAAATCCCGGAACATCTGCGGCCTGGATACCATTTCCTGTCATCTCAATGGATAGAGATTTAAGCACCCGAACTATTGACTTGAACCGCGTTCCGGTTGCCGTGTTCTTGCGGCATCCATTCGTGTAATGTTGTTCGGGCCAGTTGATAACGCGCAGATTTTCCTTGTCGGTCCGTAGTTCTACACCTTCAAGATATGTTCCATCACTCTGGTAGCGGCGATGTTCAAAAAAGGGGGCTACATCTGCTTCAACGTGATAGCTCGTTTCGTGGACATCGATGGCTTTGTTTCCGCGCTTTACGGCGGAGCGTCCGAAGTAATTCACGAGGGCTTCTTCGATTTCATTTTTATACTGGGAATATTGATAGGTGGAGTCCGAAAATCCAAGCCTTTCCCGGGACAATCCTTCGGGAAGCGGGTCGTGAAAGAAGGTATCTTGCAAAGGACTCCAATGTCAACATCGCTGTCCTTGCGGACGTTTGTATTGTTCCGGTAGGACCCCTGGGCAAAGATCGAAACGCCACGGGAGCGGAGCTTTTCACTTGCCCTAATTGCGTTGCGAATCGCGGACACAGCATTATCGCAGCGGTCTTGCTCAGTTTTCCCAGGTGGCTTCGCCCATTCCCTGAATTGCGCTTCCCAGTCACGCATCATAATACTCTCTCTTAAATTATTAGATTCTTGACCGGTTAAACCAGTTTTAATTTATACAATTCTACATATTGGAAATAATACCTTCATTAAAATTAACTGGTAAATTTTATAACGAAAATAAAAGGTATTCACGAAAAAAAATCGAACTAATAAGACAATAAAGAATAAGGTGCATGAAAATGACCATAGACCAGTTAAAACCAGGTGTAATCGTGCAAGGTCCCATATTCCATGAGCCCGTACAGGTTCTTGTAGCCACGCCCATGGGTGAGTTGGTCAAGCTCTCTGGCAAAGGCCTAAACACGGGACAGGTTCACGAGACCATCCTGTCACCAGAGCAACTGGCCATCCTTAAAGCAACACCGGAAAAAGAACCATTTGATGGCGATGCCCTGCGTTTTCGTCTTGGTGTGGAGGCGATGCGCCTGGGGTTGGCCTTTGAATACGATCCTTACTTCAGCCTTTCCATTGCACGCGTAGACCCATTACCCCATCAACTCGAAGCTGTTTACGACTACTTCCTGAAAATCCCCCGCATTCGCTTTTTGCTGGCCGATGATCCCGGTGCAGGCAAAACCATCATGGCCGGTCTTCTGATCAAAGAACTAAAGATACGCGGACTAATCAAGCGTACAATCATCGTCACCCCGGCAAATCTTTCATTCCAGTGGCAGCGGGAGATGAAAGACAAGTTTCGCGAAAACTTTGAGGTAATCCGGGGAGATGTCCTGCGGACCAACTACGGCACAAACCCCTGGCAGGAGAAAAACCAGGTTATTACCTCTATATCCTGGGTTTCCCGCATCGAAGACGCTAATGAAAGCCTGATGCGCAGCCACTGGGATCTTGTTATCGTTGACGAAGCACACAAGATGAGCGCCTACAGCTCTGATAAGAAAACGCTGGCCTACAGGCTGGGCGAAAACCTCTCCACCATGACGGACCATTACCTATTAATGACGGCCACTCCCCACAAGGGTGACCCGAAAAACTTTTGTCTCTTCCTGGAGTTGCTGGACAAGGATATTTACGGAGACATAGAAAGCCTGGAAGAGGCCATGCGCCGCCAGGAAGCGCCTTTTTACCTGCGACGTGTCAAAGAGGCACTGGTTACCTTCCCCGATCCCGAAACCGGTCAGGTAAAGACCCTCTTTACCAAACGGTGCGTTGAGACGGTTGAATTCCAGATTGATATGGATGAATACGACTTTTACGATGCGCTGACCCGCTATGTGGAAGACCAATCAATCAAGGCGGCCGCAGATGATTCCGCCCGGGGGCGGGCTCTGGGCTTTACCATGGCCCTGCTGCAAAGGCGTTTTGCCTCCAGCGTTTACGCAGTGCGCCGCAGCCTGGAACGGATGAAGCAGAGTCGTGAAAAAATCCTGGCCGATCCGGAAGGGTACCGGCAGTCCCAAATACATAAAAAACTTCCCGAAGACTATGAGGATTTAACGGAGGAAGAGCGGGAAATAATTTTGGCCCAACTGGAAGAGGTAGTGGCCTCGATTGATCCAGCCGCACTCAAGGAAGAAATCATGATCCTGGGTAAACTTATTAACCAGGCTCTCCAGCTGGAAAAACGGGAGATAGAATCCAAGCTGGTAAAACTGAAACAGGTCCTCACAGACCAGGGCATCTTCCAGGATCCGAAAATGAAGCTGCTGCTCTTCACCGAGCACAAGGACACCCTGGATTATCTTGTAAACAAGCTGGAAAGCGGGGGCCTTTCCGTTACCCAGATTCACGGTGGCATGAAGGTCGGTGACCGGGATACTCCCGGGACTCGCATCTATTCCGAACGACACTTTCGTGAAGAATGCCAGATAATGGTGGCCACCGAGGCCGCCGGCGAAGGGATTAACCTGCAGTTCTGCTGGTTCATGATTAATTATGATATCCCCTGGAACCCTGTGCGCCTGGAACAGCGTATGGGCCGTATTCATCGTTACGGGCAGGAAAAAGACTGCCTCATTTTCAACTTTGTCGCCATCAATACGCGGGAAGGGCGCGTCCTGCAAAAACTTTTTGAGCGCATCAAAAAAATTGAAGACGATCTTGACCCGGAACGGACCGGAAAAATCCCCAGAATACTCTGGCCCCGGGGCGAAGAACTGGAACCCCGCTTTGGCAGGCTGGGGCGGGAGTACAAGCAGATCGTATTTGACAAGGAACACCTTAAAAAAGACCCCACCCTGGAATGGGTCACACCAGGACATCCCCTTTTTGAAACTGTGCGTGCATATGCGCTGGAACAGGTGCAGGATGACCTGCGCCGCGGTGCAGTCTTTTATGACCTCCACATTGCACAGCCACACCGCCTGGATGTTTTTTCCGCTGCCATACGTGACGGTCGTGGCAACATCCTCCACCGCCGCCTTTTTGTTGTGCAGACTGATTTAAGCGGAAACATCTCTGTCCGCCAGCCCACCATTTTCCTGGATCTATCTCCGGCCCCCAGGGGAACAGCGGTGCCGGATGATTCAGGATTGCCGGAACAGACCCAGTTGGAGCAAACCCTTATTCAACAGGCACTGCAGCCGTTTCTCGCTGAAAATAATGACCGCCGGGAAAAGGAGATCGCCACCATCTCCCGTCACCTGGAAATCAGTTTAAACGAGCTGATCCACCGACAGAACCTGCGCATGGCGGAACTGCTGGAAAGCCAGCAAAGAGACGGGCAAAACTCCCTGCTGGCTGCCAATATCAAGACTGTAGAAGATCGTCTGGATGAGCTAAACGGCAGGCTGGAAAGGCGCCGGGAAGAGCTGCTCAAAGAAAAGTACTGCACCATCGCCGGCATCCAGCATTACGGGCGGGCCTGGGTATTGCCTCATCCTGAGCGGACCGCTCCCGATATTGCCCCGGTAGTCCGGGACGATGAAATTGAAAAAATCGCTGTTCAGACGGCCATGGACTATGAAAGAGCACGGAGCTGGCAACCCGAAAGCGTGGAAAAAGAAAACCGCGGCTTTGACCTGATCTCCCGTAAACCCCACCCTGAAGATCCACAAACTGCGGTTGAAGTACGTTTTATCGAGGTTAAAGGGCGTGCCGCTGTTGGCGAGGTAGCCCTGACGGCAAATGAATATAAGACAGCGGAACGGCTAAAGAAAGATTACTGGCTCTATGTGGTCTTTAACTGTGCTACTGACCCCGAAATACATACCATTCAGGACCCGACTCGCCTGGGCTGGATGCCCCTGGTGAAAATAGAGCATTATTATCTCAATGCAGAAAGGATCCTGGAAAAGGCGAATGGTAATCCTTGAAAAGCTGATACAAAATACGTTCGCGAGCGTAAAATAAGCGCGCAAGTGTAAAAACATGATACTTACAAGCAGCCTGAATATATTAGATATTGATACTTTGGCCAAGCTCTTGAAGGAGGCAACAAGGAGATGACACAATATCCCAAGCGGCTAATCGAAATCGATCTGCCCATTAAGCGTATCTCAGCCCATGCCCGGCGGGAAAAGAGCATCCGTCACGGTCATATTTCCACACTGCATATATGGTGGGCGCGCAGACCGCTGGCCGCCTGCCGCGCCGTTATCTGTGCATCTTTGTGGCCGGATCCTGTTGATCCCCTTTGCCCTTCTACATTTAAAGAAACTGCTCGAACCCTTGTGAAAAAATGGTCAGAAAATAATTTGGGGCTTTTAGGGTCTGAAAGCTACAGCCGCTTTGTTCGGATTCAAAAAGAACCTGCGAGGCTGGATAATGACGAAGAGCTGCGCCGCGCTCTTCTTGATTTTATTGCGGACTTTTCCAATTGGGACAACTCTACAAATGAGAAATACTTGGAGACCAGCCGGTCCCTAACCCAATCGGCCCACGAATCCCTGGGCGGGATACCGGGTACCAAGCCGCTTGTAGTGGATCCTTTTGCCGGTGGTGGATCCATTCCACTGGAGGCCTTACGGGTGGGAGCCGATGCCTTCGCTAGTGACCTTAATCCTGTTGCTGTTTTATTAAACAAGGTAGTTCTGGAATACATACCTAAGTACGGAAATAAATTGGCGGACGAAGTGCGAAAATGGGGGGAATGGGTTAAAAAAGAAGCGGAGAAGGAACTGACCGAATTCTACCCAAAAGATCCAGATGGCTTAACACCAATTGCCTACCTTTGGGCAAGAACCATTACATGTGAAGGACCGGGCTGTGGTGCAGAGGTTCCTCTTATACGTTCATTGTGGCTGGCTAAAAAAAACAAACACTCTGTTGCGCTAAAATTAGTACCCGACCATAAAGAGAAAAAAGTAAACTTTGAAATTATTCAGGATGCTAAAGCAAAAAATGTTAAAGAAGGCACTGTGCGCCGGGGTTCAGCAACATGTCCAATTTGTGGATATACTACATCAGCAGCTTCAGTTCGAATACAATTAAAAAAAAGAGGGGGAGGAGCCGCAGACGCCAAAATAATTACTATTGTATTAACAAAAGAAGGTTATACTGGACGCTATTATCGTTTGCCAACAGAAAACGATTATAAAACAATTAATAGAGTTAAGAGAAAGTTAGCTGAACTTACAGAGGGAAATAGAGAATTTCATAAATAAAAACAGCAAATGGTTTGAAGATAAAAATGACGCAGGCAATGAAAGAAGCACATAGAATATTGGAAAATAACGGATTAGGTTTAGTTGTTTTTGCTCACAAATCTACCGCTGGTTGGGAAGCCCAATTGCAGGCTATGATATCAGCCGGATGGGTTATTACTGGTTCATGGCCTATTGACACAGAAAATACAAGTCGACTACGTGCACAAGGATCTGCAGCCCTTGCCTCATCCATCCATCTCGTCTGCCGACCACGAAAAAAGCCTAATGTTTCCTTGATAACAGATGATGTTGGCGACTGGCGTGATGTCTTACAGGAATTGCCCAAATGTATCCACGAATGGATGCCCCGTCTGGCTGCCGATGGTGTGGTTGGCGCCGATGCAATTTTCGCCTGTCTGGGTCCTGCCCTGGAGATCTTTTCCCGCTACAGCCGGGTGGAAAAGGCGAGTGGTGAAGAGGTCTCGCTGCGGGAGTACCTGGAGCACGTCTGGGCTACCGTGGCCAGAGAAGCCCTGTCCATGATCTTTGAGGGGGCTGATGCCACGGGGTTTGAGGAGGATGCCCGCCTGACAGCCATGTGGCTGTGGACACTTTGTGCGGGGAGAAATGGCAACGGAAAGACAAGAGTTGAGTTTGACGATGATGATTACACAGACGAAAACGAATCAAAAAAGTATGGCCCTAGTGGTTACGTACTGGAATATGATGCTGCCCGTAAAATTGCCCAGGGACTGGGAGCGCACCTGGAGAAACTTGCTGCTACCGTTGAGGTAAAAGGAGACAAGGCGCGCCTGCTACCCGTAGCGGAGCGTACCCGTTTCCTGTTTGGGAAAGAAGAAAGCGCAGCGCCCGCCAGACAAAAACAGAAGAAGAACCACCAAATGAGCCTGGTGGAGATGTTCGGGGCAGGACCTGAAGAAAGTGGTGACGACGGCTGGGGAGATAAATCCTCGCCCAGCGCCGGGAAAACAGTGCTGGATCGGCTGCACCAGAGCATGATCCTTTTTGCTGCAGGCCGTGGGGAGGCGCTGAAGCGTTTCCTGGTTGAAGAAGGCGTCGGACAGGACTCCCGTTTCTGGAGCCTGGCCCAGGCCCTTTCTGCTCTTTACCCCCCCGGCAGCGACGAGAAGAGATGGGTGGACGGTGTCCTGGCCCGCAAGAAGAGCCTGGGTTTTTAAGTTACCGTCAAAGCTGATATAATAATGGATATACGGTCATAATATATTGCAAGACCGGAAAAATCCAATTAATGGGAGGAGCTTGGTACAATGCTGCTAACAGGTCAACTGATACTAAGTAGAATTGAAGAAAACATAGAAAAAATAAAGAATTACGGTGTAAAAAAAATTGGGTTGTTTGGCTCATATGCTCAAAACAACCAGGACTGCGACAGCGATATTGACCTTATTGTGGAATTTAATAAAGAACAAAAAACTTTTGATAACTACATGGAGCTGAAATTCTTTCTGGAGGATTTGTTTGCACGAAAAGTGGATCTAGTTATTGCTGAAACAATTAAACCTGATTTAAAGTCGGAAATAACAGGAAGTGTTAAGTATGCCAAGGGAGCCTAAAGTATATTTGAGAGATATTCTGGATTCAATCAGGAAGATTGAGCAATATAAGGCCAAAGTTAATCAGGTCACCTTTAAGGAGAACGAGCTGGTTCAAGATGGTATTATTAGAAACCTGGAGATCATCGGGGAAGCTGTTAAGAAAATGCCTGACAGCATGAAGAAGACGAGAGCTAAACTGGACTGGAAAAAAATAGCGGGCTTAAGGGATGTTCTTATCCACGGTTATTTTACCGTAGACCTGGATATTGTTTGGGATATAGTTCAAAATAAAGTCCCCGAGTTAAAAGATGAAGTTTTAGCAATCATTTCACGTATGGATGAGCAGAAAGAGGAATAAAAGAAAAAGTATATTTTTACGAAAAAGGTGATAATGATGGCGCTCAAACCCTGGTACAAAGTGGTAACCCCCAGAGAAGACCTGAGGGAAGGTAAACCGACGGATGCAGCGGAGTTTGCCGTACACCTGGACAGGGTGCGGGACGGAAAAGCCCCGGCCGACTACCAGCAGCCAGAGCGCTTTTTTGAGCGGACATTTCTCACGAAAAATTTAACAGCCCTGGCCTCGGAGGTCATCCGCCGCCTTTCCGGGGAAAAAACGGAAACCTCGGCTGTTTTCAACATGGCCACCCAGTTTGGTGGGGGGAAAACCCACGCTTTAACACTGCTCTATCATCTGGCTAAATACGGGCCACAGGCCAGCGGCTGGTTAGGGGTGGATAAGCTTTTATCCAGGGCGGGAGTAAGGAGTGTCCCCAAGGCGGCGGCAGCTATTTTTGTGGGAACGGAATTCGACTCCCTAACGGGGCGTGGTGGCGAGGACGGCACGCCGATGCGAAAAACACCGTGGGGCGAGATCGCCTTTCAACTAAATGGTGAAGCGGGTCTGTCCCTGGTTGCCGAACATGAAAGGCAGATGATTGCCCCCGCCGGAGATGTGATTCGCCGCATGCTTCCTCAGGACAAGCCCTGTCTTATTCTTATTGATGAACTCATGAATTATATCAGCCGTAGTCGTAAAAGCGGTTTATCGGCCCAGCTTTATGACTTTCTGCAGAACCTTTCCGAGGTGGCCCGCGGCGAGAATAATGTGGTGCTGGTGGTTTCCGTCCCGGCATCCGAACTGGAGATGACCGCGGAAGACCAGTCCGATTATGAGCGTCTGAAAAAGCTCCTGGATCGTGTGGGTAAGGCTGTTATCATGTCTGCGGAAACAGAAACATCGGAAATTATCCGCCGCCGCCTCTTTGAGTGGGATCCTTATGCCGTTTCCCGTAACGGAACGGTTTTACTGACCAGGGATGCCACCAACACCTGCAGTGAATATGCGGACTGGATGGTGGACCACCGGCAGCAACTACCCGGCTGGTTCCCTGTGGATACGGCCCGTGAGACATTTGCGGCCACTTACCCGTTCCACCCGGCGTTGCTCTCTGTTTTTGAGCGTAAGTGGCAGGCGCTGCCCCGCTTCCAGCAAACCCGGGGTATCCTGCGGCTTTTGGCCCTCTGGGTATCCAGAGCTTACCAGGATGGCTACAAGGGAGCCCACCAGGATCCTCTTATCGGACTGGGTAGCGCTCCTCTGGACGACCCTCTTTTTCGCGCTGCTGTTTTTGAACAGCTCGGAGAATCCCGCTTAGAGGGGGTTGTTACCACAGATATCTGCGGTAAAGCAGATTCTTTTGCCATACGCCTGGATAAAGAAGCTGTTGATACGGTGAAAAAGGCCAGGTTGCATCAAAAGATTGCCACGGCTATATTTTTTGAAAGTAACGGGGGACAGCTCCGGACGGAGGCTACCGTTCCGGAAATCCGCCTGGCTGTGGGAGAGCCCGGCCTGGATATGGGAAACGTGGAGATGGCTCTGGAAGCCCTGGAGTCTTCCTGTTACTTCCTTTCCACGGAACGCAATCGCTATCGCTTTAGCCTCACCCCCAACCTTAATAAACTATTAGCCGATCGCCGGGCCAGCATTGGGCTGGATAGCATTAACGAGCGCGTGCAAAAGGAAATCCAAAACGTTTTTAATAAGAGCAATACATTTAAGCCCCTGTTCTTTCCGGAAAAAAGTAACCAGATACCCGACCGCCCGGCGTTGACGCTGCTTGTTTTGGCACCGGATCATTCCATGCAGGATAAAAACACCTTGCGCCTTATTGAAACCATGATCAAAGAGCATGGACAATCTGCCAGGACCTACAAAAGTGCCCTGATCTGGGCCGTGGCGGATTCCGATGCTACGCTTAAGGAGGAAGCGCGGAAGCTTTTGGCCTGGGAAGATATTCAGCGAGACAAGAATATACTAAATCTAGACGATGTGCAAAAGAAGCAGTTGGAGGAGAACCTGAAAAAAGCGGAAAGAGATCTGCGGGAATGTGTCTGGCGTATATATAAGCATATTGCCCTTTTGGGAAAAGATAATGCGCTCCGGCTGGTTGACCTGGGTCTGGTCCATTCCAGTGCCGCTCCTACCATAGTGGAGCTTATCATCAACCGTTTGCGGCAGGAGGGGGATATAGAAGAAAGCATCAGCCCAAATTTTCTGGTGCGCAACTGGCCGCCGGCATTTAAGGAGTGGAGCACCAGGGCTGTAAGGGATGCATTCTACGCATCTCCCCAGTTTCCCTGCCTGATGGATGCGGAGATTTTAAAAGGTACTATTGCACGAAGCGTTTCCAATGGAATTCTTGCCTACGTGGGGATGGATGAGCTGGGCCATTATAAGCCCTTTTATTTCGAAAAGGAATTGGACCCGCAGGAAATAGAATTTGCGGAAGATATGTTTATCATTACGGGTGAGGAAGCGAAAAAACATCTGGAACCGCCGAGACTTGCCAAGCTGTCAATTTTCCCCCAGAGTGTTCTTTTAGAGCCCGGGAAAAAACAGGCTTATACCCTAAAAGGTTTTGACCAACACGGGAATGATATTATGGTGAAAGAAACCCTCTGGAAAGCCAGTGGAGGGACTGTTGATCATGACGGGATTTACCAGGCGGGTTATGATGAGGGTTCATTTGTCATTACCGTTCATGCAGGGAATATTTCTGCTACAGCAAACATTACCATCTCTAAGCCTGGGGTTGTACCGCCGCCCCCACCACCGACGCCACCTGGGCCCAGAAAAATTTCCTGGAGCGGTGAGGTTCCGACCCAAAAATGGATGAACTTTTATACCAAGGTTCTGGCCAGGCACGCTAGTGGCGATGATTTAATAATCAGAGTTAATTTTGATGTGACTCTAAAAGAGGAGATATCACCACAAAAAATAGAAGAGATGAAAGCAGCCCTGAGGGAATTAGGGCTAAACGATACATTGGATGCCTCTGAGTAGTGTATTTTAAAGGGAGTGGGGGAGCGGGTTTTTTTATTGTGAGATGGCCCTGTTAATTAACCCATTCATATTTGATTTTCATTGCATTTAAACTTTATCGTTATATCTTGCCAAGCCTTCTCTTTGTAATCGGCCCACCAATATGCATGGATGTAAGTCTATACTTTTGGCAAATGCCTTTACCTTTGAAGCACTGATAGAAGCATTTTTTATAAAACTTTTATATGCTGCTTCCGGAATCAGTGTTTTTGCGGCAAACTCATCAGCTTCAGTTTCCTTTTGAGATCCATAATTTCCAGTCTCAAAATCAATAAAAATGTCCTTCTTGCTATGAAGAAGAATGTGCCCTATTTCGTGAAACAGCGAAAACCAAAATATGTCCGCATTTTTTCCCCTGATTGTCATCCCCAGGATAACCCGCTCATTTAAATGTCTTGTCATCCCCTGTACAGGTGCCTTTTTTAGGTTTTTAAGCACACAAAAAGCAATACCGCAATCGGAAAATATTCCGGTTAACTTTAGGATAAACATTTTTGGGTCTGTCCCCACCAGGTCTCTTATCTCGGGCAAATATTTTCTCAATTTATCTTTGCTAAAAGAGTCTACATCGATTTTACTTGTTTCTATTTCGCACATTCTCACCCAGCAAGCAAGTGTATAAGTTGAGCATTTTACCTTCCCTGATTTTCTAAAAACCAGTTGTTCCATCAATGTGTCAATACACTTGAGGTTTGCTACTCCCAAAAAACTTCTGACAGCTAAAACTTTATCCTTTGGTTTAGTTGCAGGGTTTATATATCCGTAATCAACTAATTGCTTAAATGGTATCTCAGGTAGAATGCCTAGTTCTTCTGCAATTTCCTGGTCTTGCTCAAAGCGCACAATTTTTTCCCGGTATATCCTCTCGAGGTTATTCCAAAAACTAGCGGGAACGTTAAAAACACTTTCAAGTTTAAGTGCTGTCTGGTAGGTAATTGGTTTCTTCCCTGTAATCATCTGGTTGACATGTTTTGTGCTCATTTTTAACCTGATTGCCAGCTCTTCCTGCGTCATACTTCTGTCTTCCAGCATTTCCTTAATTGTCTCTCCCGGGGGTATAATCAATTCATCTAAATATCCATTCATTTTTTTTCCCCATGGTAATTCACCACCCCTATAATAATTACATTTTTACACTTGATAATTTCTTCATAATCCTTGCAGTCATGTTCCACAACTGGTTTTATGATTAGCCTAGCCTTGATTTCCACGGTGCGTAATTCAACTAACATTTAAATTTAAACTGGCATTTACCATCAATCAAATTTAAAATGTAACTGTTTTTCACCAAGCCAGGGCACATGTACCTGTTCCTCAGCAAACCCGGCTGCAATAAGAAAAGGATTGTGTGC
>QZJM01000056.1 GCA_003605065.1 Dethiobacter sp.
AGGTCGCTATTTTACTTTCCGGGAAAAGTCCGGTATGGCCGCCAGGACGGGCAGCTGCATGGTATTAATGACGTCTTTGGGGAGCTTGATGGTGT
Source organism: Dethiobacter sp. (assembly GCA_003605065.1). GTDB lineage: Bacteria > Bacillota > Dethiobacteria > DTU022 > UBA8154 > UBA9862. The sequence continues at coordinate 96 of QZJM01000056.1, forward strand.
TATCCAGGTACTCCAGCAGGAAGGCCAGGCCCAGCGCCACCATTACACCGAGGACAAAGGCTACGGCCATGTTCAGCAGGGGACGCGGGCTTACCGGAGAAGACGGGGAGACAGCCTTGTCCAGTATATTGACGTTCTCCACGCGCATGATCTTGACGACTTCCTCCATAAAGGCCCGGGTCACAAGGGTGGCCCAGTAAGCCGCTATCAGGGGCTCCTCATCGGCAACGGTAATATGGATCAGCTCCGTATCCTTGACCAGCCCCACCTTTATTTTCCCCTGCAGGGCGCCCAGGGAAATCCTTTTATCCTGATCGGCCATGGCTAAGGCCGCCTCGGCCACACGACGGCTTTTGACAATTTCGCCGTACGTTTTAACAAGCTGCCTGCTGAGCTGGATATCCGAACTCCGGGGGTAGTATTCCTGCCCGGCTTCGGGAGCGTGCAGGACCATGAGTGTGGTAGAGGCCTCGTACTGGGGAGTAAGCACATAAAAACTGACGATGGCGCTGGCGATCACGGCTCCAAGGGAAATGAGAACGACAAGGATCCAGCGTTTGATGATAACTTCCCATATATCTCGAAGTTCGAATTCTTCTTCCATGAATTGCCTTCCCCCATCCCGTTAACTTATGACAACAAAACTGACCATAAAAAACCTATCTCGGGTAAATTCGCTATTATCTCTTATTTTTCCTTCAGAAAATTAGAAAATTAAGGGGAAAAAAATTAAGGGGACAGCATACTAAATTTACTAAATTAAGGGTAAAAATTAAGGGGACAGCAAAAATTAAGGGGACAGCATACTAAATTTCTAAACGAATTAGCCCGATGCTATTCCGTGTAGTAAGGATGCAGGGTAAGTAACCCTTCTATTACACCGAAGTGTTTCACATCTTTTGTTACCAGGATGGCTTCTCTTTCCATGGATGTGGCGGCAATGAGGGCGTCTACGGGTACCAGCCCCATGTTCCTGTAAAGCCTGAGTAAAGTTCCTGCCTTCCTGGCAATTACTGAAGAAACAGGAACAGGGGTGAATTTTTCCAGCAGTGCTTTGACTTTTTCTTTTTCCGCCTCTGTAGGTATGGTGCCGGCAAAAAGTTCCATTTCTGTAAGGGTAGAAATTTGCGCATGGTACTCGCCTTGAAAAACCCTGAGTAAAAAATCAGTAGAAGGTTGGAAACCGCGTAGGTGGTCTATAAATATATTGGTATCTATAAGGATATTATTCATGGATCAGGTTCTCCAGACGTTTACTGTCTGCGTTACGCATTTCCCTGATGGTATGGTCATTAAAATCTTTTCTATTTTTCCAGAGACCTGCTGAGGCGTTAATTGCCTCTGTTGTCTTATTTTGGGCATTTGTTTTATTCTTTTTTACTTCCAAAAGAATGCTGTTTTCCCCTGCAGCTTTCACATAAAGCTCATCACCGGTCAACAGGTTTAACTTGCGTCGTACCTCGGAAGGTAAGGTAATCTGCCCTTTCGAGGAAATTCGCGTCTTCATGTAACTATCCCCCTGCAATAAAAATTCTTACTACGTAAATAATACCATTAAAGGCAAAACGATGTCAAGCAATTAAGACGTTAAGAACCCTGTCCCCTTACACACAAATTAATAAAAGGACAGCCCTTTTTGCTTTAAGACACCTGGACGATTGGAAGATTTTTTTTACATTGTTATTCCAGGGGCAGGACTTTAATAATCTCGGTCACCGTTAAAGAAGGAAAACATTTCTTAGCGCTTTTTTTCCAGACAGTTTTTGCCAAAAGAAAGGATCTGTATTATAATGAGAAATAAGATGATCCTAAAAGGAGCTGTTGTCAAGCTGCTGCAAGAACGAATTATCCAATTAAGGGCCTGGGGAAAGGTTTATAATGTTTCCATTTTCACGATCTCGACCCTACTGGTCCTGCTGTGGACTACTTTTATCCTCTACCAGGCTGCCCAGCCCTTTGAAAAACAGGACCTGCGGCCTTTCCTGGAAAATGTCGTCAGCGAGGAAAGGCTTGGCGAGATGCTGCCCAGGGTGGAGTTTTATTACGGCAAAAGCAGGATCACTTATCAGAAGCCGTATAACTTCGTGCATTTCTTCCTGCGCAAAAAGGGCCACTTTATTATTTATGCCGTCCTGGCCTTCCTGCTTATACAGCAGCAGCTCCTATACAAAAGGGACGCTGCCAGGGCCTTTGCCCTGGCGCTGGTCATCGTTTTGGCCGTAGCCGTGGTTGACGAGGGGATGCAGTACTTCTCCACAGGGCGCAGCGGCATGTTCCTGGATGTTTTGCTGGACATCAGCGGAACCATCCCCGTGCTGCTGTGGCTCTCCTTCCGGCAGGGGAAACTTAGGGTTCACGCAAAAATAAGTTCCCAAATTTAAGTGCTGCTCTATCAACAAATGCCGGGCATAAACAGTTAAAGGCAGCAGTAGAAAGCAGTCGGAAGCCTATCATAGAAGTTGTTCAACAGTCCGCATAGGAGGCGACAAACACGGCGCCCTTATGCGGACTGTCGAAGTACTGCTTGAAGCCTCCGAGGAAGTCCGCCCCATAGCCCTACGCCACGGGGACAGTTCCATCGTCTTCCCTTTAAATTAAGGTCCGGGGACACACCCCTGATAAAGCGCCGGGGAATGTTAAATTAAGGTAAGGGGACACACCCCTGATAAAACGTCGGGGAATGTCCCCAAATCATTCGCTGCGCTGCGGTGACACGGGGACATTCCATCGGGGACATTCCATCGGGGACATTCCTCTGAAAGAGGTGTGTCCCCTTACCTTTGGAGAGGTGTGTCCCCTTACCTTTGTGTCCCCTTACCTTTGGAGAGGTGTGTCCCCTTACCTTTGTGTGTCCCCTTACCTTTGGAGAGGTGTGTCCCCTTACCTTTGTGAGAGGTGTGTCCCCTTACCTTTGTGAGAGGTGTGTCCCCTTACCTTTGCCTTACCTTTGTGAGAGGTGTGTCCCCTTACCTTTGAGTGCTAATTGGCTACTACCAAAGTATACACTGTTGTCGGAGCTCCGGGTCTTTTAAATAAAATTGTTTTTCCAACAAGATCCGATATGGTTACATTACTCCAGTTAGTTCCGAGTGCACCCAGTTGTGTTCGAATGGCGTCGTAGTTCCCAACAGTTACGGCAATCCAGCTATTTCCAGCTATTTTAACTTCTGAAGGCAATTCATTAAAGGTAGCATCCAAAAAAGTAGCAATACCGATGGAACTCAGGGTTGTACCTCCCATACCACTTTTTATTGTCGCTCTTAATTCCGTAGTTGATGGTTGGGTTAAAGTTACCCAATCATTAACAGGTGGTGCAGCCGATGGGTCCGCACCTAAGATAATAGTAATGGGAGTTGTATAAGAAGTATACCCCGTAGCAGAAAGTGTTCCGTTAATAGTTACAGTTGTTCCAAAAACACTGCGCAAGGTATCAAGACGAATGTCCGCTTGATCAAAACCAAGTAAGTCGGCAATAGCAACTGTTGCAGATGCAGAATAAAAGCTAACGGTTCTGGTTGCTGATACAGGCCCCGTTTTCGGCGAGCTGATACCCGTTATCTGCAATGTGGAATTTGCTGCGTTTGTTGTAAATGTAATTCCACTCACTCTGACAGTGCCAGCTAAAGCAGACAAATCAGTGCCCTGTGGACTGCCACCGGCAATCATATTAATATTGCTTACTGTAAGGGAGGGTATCGGGGCTGGGGCCGGGGCCGGGGCTGCAGTCACGGTCCGGCCGCCCACGGTTGCGGTGATGCCTTGATCCACGTTGATTGTTGCGGGGGTCTGGGCTATTACCACGCCCGCAGCTTTGATGTTGGCGGTAGTAATGGAGGCCTGCCCCGTGATTTTTGCCGCCGCTGTCACGGTAAGGGTATTAACGCTGCCTGCGGTAAGTGCCACTTCAACATTTGCAGCGGCTACGGTTACTTCCGTAAAGTTGCCGGATAGGAAGATCGCGGTACCAGCGGGCACCACCTGGGAAACGGTAACAGACTGGAAGCCTGCACCAGGTGTAGTCACGGAAACGAGGGTTGCGCCGGATTCCAATATTGTTACGGTAATGGAAGTATTGCCCGCCGCCACAACGCGCACGCCGTCCCTGGCTACGGTGAGGCTGGGCAGGGTGCAGTCTTCAAAGGTAATACTTTCGGCTCCGCCGCCTTTGATGGTCGTTTTGCCGATAACCCTGACATTTTTCAGGGTAACATCGCCGTCACCAATCCCTTCCCCGAGCAGCAGATCCCCGGTAATCAAGGTGTTCCGGAGGGTGATATCCGGAGCATTGATGATTACGTTGCCTTCTATTGTCTGTCTGCCGGTTTCAGGGCCGTACGTACCAGGTTGGTCAAATACCGTCTCTACAACTTTGGGTACTTTCAGATCTTCATAGGCCAGGCTGCGATCCAGAATAACCACTGTCTCCGCCCGGGTAATCAGCTTTCCGGGGCCAAAGGTGCCGTCCGGGTAGCCGCGCATAATGCCGGCGACGGATACGGCTTTTACGGCTTTTTGGGCCCAGGCTCCTATCTCTTCTTCGTCTGCGAAGGTTGTCCCTTTATCGCCCGCGGTAAGGCCGAGCAGCCTGGTGATGACTGAGGCCGCTTCCTGGCGGGTGATGGGGTTCTGGGGACGGAAGGTGCCGTCCGGATAACCGCTCATAATTTTGGTATTTACAGCTGAGGAAACAGCCGCGTAATACCAGGCGCCAGTGGAAAGATCGGAAAATTCCGCTCCCCCCGTGGCATTGGTGGCGGGAAATGACCGGTTTACAAAAACAGCGAATTCCGCCCTGCTGACCGTGTTGCCGGGACGGAAGGTGCCGTCCGGATAGCCGACGGCCAGGCCTTTTTCCAGCCAGCTTTTAATGTGATGTTCTGCCCAGTGGCCTTTAATATCACTGCTTTTAGCTGCAAAAGCACTTATTGGCAACAGTCCTGATACCATGGCGATGATCATTAAAATTGCCATGAACTTTATTTTACCATGCTTTCTCATAGCACTTAGTTAAGCCTCCTTTAAGTTTTATTAAAAGCGCAGTAATACCACACTTATCTATTCTCGCCAACTCCGTTAAGCCTCCTTTAAGTTTTATTAAAAGCGTCCTTTTTTAAAAAAATATTATTAATCACCACCTATTCCAGTCCCGTTAGAAAAACATAAGATCTTCATCATACCCGTAAGGTTTATAGCAAACCCTGGTACTTCCTGGCAATCTCCCGGACTTTGTTCATTTCCTCAGGGTTAATCTTCTCTTCCAGCTTTTTCTGAAGCAGTTTAAGAGAGGATCCTCCTTCGCTAAACAACCGCATCATTTCCTTCAACTCGCCGGTTGAAAATTTTTTGACCATCTGTAAAGTAAAAAGCTGGTCTTTAATCTCCACCTTGCGAATTAAAGGAACCTTCGTTTTCAGCTCCTCAAATTCATCCAGGGGTATCTCCTCCAATAAAGGCTGCCGCTGGATAGGCGCAGGAACTTCGGAAAAAGGAGCGGTTTCTTTTTTTTCTGTCCCGGCAAATTCCTGCGCCACTGAATTATCACCCCGGTTCTCGTGGGTAGAAGGTTTTTGATCCCCGGCAATGTTTTCTCCCGGAGTGGTTTTGCCTGGAAGCTCTTCCGCCAGCAGAAAATCCAGCAGGCCGGCTAGCTGGTGAGAATAGCGGTTCAGAGTATAAAAATAGAGACCCGCGACCGAGCCGGCAAAGAGAAATAAAACCAGGGCCAGGCAGATAAAAAATTTACGATGTAAGATAAGTCGACGCAATCAAGATCACCTCAATATTTTTTTACTAAGTGATTGCCGGGTACGGTTTCAAACCGGGACGGGTACCCTTAAACCTTTCTTTCAAGAAAAGAATATCGGTGCCCAGTATCTCCTGCAGAGAGTCCAGTTCACGGAGAAACGATTCCTCCGAAAAAGTGTTGTTCCCGGCAATAAAGATACGTTCGTGCTGCGTGGTATTAAGAAGTTCTTTTTGCGTGAACAGCTCCTCATAGAGCTTTTCACCCGGCCTGATACCGGTAAACTGTATTTCAATGTCTTTATCGGGCTTTAAGCCGGAGAGCATGATCATATCCCTGGCCAGGTCCACTATTTTTACCGGTTCGCCCATATCCAGGACGAAAAGTTCACCCTTTTGAATCATGGCGCCGGAAAGAATGATCAACTGGACTGCCTCGGGAATGGTCATAAAGTAACGGACCATTTCCGGGTGTGTGACCGTCACCGGCCCCCCGTTTTGGATCTGCTCCTTAAAGATAGGGACCACGCTGCCCCGGCTGCCCAGGACATTGCCAAAGCGCACCGCACAGAAGAGCGTACTGCTCTGCTTGTTTAGGATCTGCAGGTACATCTCTGCCACCCGCTTGGTGGCGCCCATGACGTTGCCGGGTTTTACGGCCTTGTCGGTGGAGACCAGCACAAAGCGTTTTGCGCCATGGAGTGAAGCCAAATCGGCCACGTTTTTTGTGCCATAGACGTTATTTCTGATAGCTTCGTCGGCGTTGAACTGCATCAGGGGCACATGCTTATAAGCGGCGGCATGGAAAACCACACCCGGCCTGAAAGTGTCGAAGACCTTTTCCAACCGCGTGCGATCCTGGATGTCCCTGAGCATGGGATGCAGCTGTGTCCTATTAAGCATCTCCAGTTCACGGTGGATATAAAAAAGGTTGTTTTCATCCCTGTCCAACAGGATCAAATTTGCCGGCTTCAGGACGGCGACCTGCCGGCAGAGCTCTGAACCGATGGAGCCTCCGGCCCCGGTGATTAAGACGGTTTCCCCGGCAAGATAGCCTTCCTTTTTGGAAAAAGAAATCTGCACTATCTTCCGCTTCAGCAAATCCTCGATCTCAAACTCTCTTAACCTGGCAGAAGAAGCTTGTCCATTTAAGAAAAGGTCGTAAAGACCGGGCATGGTCTTTACCTTTACCCCGGCTTCCAGGCAGATATTGACGGCGCTTTTTATTTCCTTATAGGAGGCAGAGGGGATGGCGATAACCACCTCGGCGATATCTTTTTCCTTTACCACTTTCGGGAGATCCTCCCCCCGTCCCAGCATGGGCAGACCCTGGATAACCTGTTTTTGTTTGGTGAGATCATCATCGATAAAACCTACTACAGCGTGCTTATCGGCGTGTTTTTTAAGCTCCGCGGCCACCATAACTCCGGCATCACCGGCGCCGAAAATAAGCAGCCTGTTTTTGGGAGAGGAATTTTCCGGCGGGTGGTTATCGTTAGGAAAAAAATTTTGACCATTCAAGAAACTCAGCCTGGGGCTGAATTTACGCACCAGGCGCAGGGAAAGACGGAAGGCGCCCACGAAGAAAAGCAAAAGGAACCAGAAGATAACATAAACACTGCGGGGCAGGGCACTGCCCAAAAAGTAGGTATATATATAAATGGCGACGACACTGGCGCTCACTGTCCAAAATATTTTCAACATCTCGTTTACACTTGCATAGCGCCAGGAGGTACGGTAGAGCCCCAGAAGAATAAAGAAGAGAAGCATGATTAAAATTGACGGCAATAATATATTCTGCAGGTTTCTCCAGTATATTAAGGGGACTTGATTTTCAAAGCGCAGCAGCAGGGCCCCCCAAAGAGCCAGGCTTGTTAAAGAGATATCGATAAAGACAAGCAGCGCATTCCTTTTTAAGCGGTAGGAACCCATTCCCAGACCCATCCTTAATTGCCTAAATTACCTATTTTTTTCCTTATCGGAAGATATTCTATATGTACCCTTTTTTCTCCTTCTTTAACAAATTAAAAATAAAAATAAAATTATACGCTATATTTCAACAATTTATTCAAAGCAGCGCCTGATCCTGAGCTAAGACGGTGAAGTATGGGGAGATAAGCATAACAAGCTTATCTTTCCGTAACAAAATTCTGCGTGAAGCAGTCCCGGTACACACCCACGCCCAGGGTGCGTAAAGCCCCGTTGAGAATGTTGTTCCGGTGCCCGGAACTGTTCATGAGGCCGTGATGGACCTCCAGGCCGTCTAACTGGCCCTTGGCGATATTTTCCGCCGCCAGCCGGAAGTCTACGCCCTGGTCATCAAGGCGGTGGGCCAGAGTTTTACCCGTAACCTCGGAAACGTGAGCAAAATAGCCATGGGTAAACATCTCCCTGCTGTGCTCCAGGGCCGCCCGGGCGGCAAGGGGGTGCCAGGTGAGCAGGGGCAGGCCCCGCCGGGCCCGCTCCACATTGGCGAGATCAAATATCTGCCGCTCGTCGGTATGCTCGGCCTCCCTCATTTGCTGCAGGTTATAGGGGGCCCTTTCGCCCTGGGAGGAGGAACGGTATTTAAAGAAGCGGGCAAACCTGCAGCCGGCAGCCTCCCTGTCTTCCAACCTCAGGGCCACGATTTTATTGTTATCGTGGGAGTCGTAATAAAAGGTAACCACGATTTGCTCGTAGATAAGCGTGGGAAGGTGCAGCTTATAAATAGTGTTTGTTTCCTCTACATAAAGCCCGGTTGCTGTTTTAAAATGATCCTTAAGGTCCTGCAGGGCAGTCCCCGGCCTTACAGGACCGAAGCTCCACTGCTGCCCGCAGGTATAAAGGGCTGCCACTTTTCCGTCTCTGATTCCCACCAGCAGGTAATTCAACAGATCATGGTTGTAGACCCACCAGCAGTACCCGTAAATGGTCCCCTCCTCCCGGACCGGCTCCCCCAGCAGCTGCAGGACTTTCCCGGCAGCATCTCCCAGGGCCACCCCGTAGGTTTGTACATTTAAGTCCAGGTCCTGGTAATATACGGGGGGCCCCATTGGAGCAGGACCGTTGCCGGAAAAAACTCCTTCGGAGTTGATAAAGATAATCCGCCGGTCCCCGTCCCAGGCAACACCGGCTCCCAGGTTTTCGCTGACAAATCTCAGGGGCACATAGGCCCTGCTGCCCATAATCCTAGCCGGTACATCCAGGGGCACCGGCCTGCCGTTGAGATGCGCTGTTTCCGCCCCCATGACAAGCTGGATGCTGATCTTTCCTATGTAAACAGCTACCGTTTCGCTGGCAGCTTTCCACTGCACCTGTGCTCCCATGGCCTCCAGGAGAAACCTTACCGGAACGAGGGTCCGGCCCTTTTCCACCAGGGGAGGAACATCCATCAAAAGCTCCTTCCCGTTCACAAAAATCCTGATATCACCCTGTACCGAAGCCGCCGCGGAGTTTTGTGCGGCAGCCCATTCTGTCCTTAAGGCCTGTCCCGGCCAGGGGAAAAATAACAATAAAAAAAAGACCACAGTATAGACCAGTATATTTAGTAAGGCCTTTTTTACCTGCATCTCCCTACCTCCCTGAGTAAAGCGAGTTGTTGGCCGACTCCCTAAGCGACGGGAGCGCTCCTTAGTACTCCTTTCAACATAAATACTATTACGGGTTATTAGCATACAAAAACTCCGATAAAAGCTTACATAAACGATATTTCAAGGAAGAAAATACGTCACCGTAATTATGTTATTGGGTACTTAGTGTAAGCTGCGCCTGCCTGAAGCAACGGCAGCTTCTACGCCCCTTTTCATCCTAACGCCCATGACCTGCGGGTCACAATAATTGGCAGGAATTCAACCGGGAAAATCACCGGAAGCCTGGGCTTAAGCTGTAAACTGCCTGCACAAACCTTAAGCGAACACCAGCCTTTGCCACATTGTTTCTATCCTAACGGGCCGGGCTGGTATAGAGGGTTTTTTCCTCCAGTAACACGGGTATGGGGCTGGCTGTATTATCCAGCAGCTTTATGGTTAAGGTGCCCGTCAGAAAGGGCACCGCCCCTTCACGAAAAGCGATGGCCTCTATCACAACCAGGTGCCTGCGGGGAGGTAGCTCCTCCAGGTAACCCAGCGACGTCTGGGTATACTCCACCATCCCCTCCCGGTTGTTGATGCGTTTCATATAGAATTCTTCCTGGAGCTTGTAGGAAGGGTTTTTGATATCTTTAATCTTGATAACATCCTGGTTGAAGAAAAAACGGACTTCGTAGGCATAAATGCCTTTAACAAAGGGAGCGGCGATGACTATCTCAAAGCTTTCACCCACCTGGACCCGGTTTCCGGGAGGCAGGAGCACTTCCACGAAATGGGCGTAGTATTTCTTTTTATCAGCCTCATCCGGCAGGTGGGGCAATTCCCGGCCTTCTTCCCTGCTGTCCCGGTACTCCAGGTACAGGATGCCCTTCTGCTCATTCCATACCAGTTCTTTGATCTCTGCGCTCTCCTGTAAAAAATCCATACCCACCATTAATCTTCCCCGTTCAATACAAGGCGGATTAGCGGTGCGGTATACCACCCCGTTTACGGAATAAAGAGGATTTTCGGGGTAAAGAATAACCACGCAGCCGGGGGCCCTTAATACTGCCCTTTTGGCCTCTGCTTCCCAGGTAACAACATAGCCGAGCTCTTCAAATATTTTCCGCAGGGGAAATACGGGATTTCCCCGCTGGAGTCGCGGCTGCACGTCAAATTGTAAAGCTGCCCCGTTCAGGTGAACAGCAACCAGCGGAGGGGGAGCGGCCCAAATCCGGGCAGGGGCCGCGGGTAAAAACAGTGCGGCCAGCAGAAAAAATATGAAGATTATTTTCCCGGGGTTTTTCCTCAGCATCATGGTACAGAAGGCCGACCCGCAAAAAACGGGGGAAGCCGAGTCTCCTTTCGGCATAACCTGCCTGTATTTTTCCATTATAACCTGTTTTTACTGCCAGCACAAATGACATTTTATGGCATTCTATGGCAGAAACAGGATAACCGTTTCACCTTTGCCCCGCTGACAGCACCCCTGCGCTCCGGGCAGGTGCGGGTAAATTAACAGCGTCAGGCACCGCCGTTTTAATCAGAGCGTCTTAAAAATCCACGGTATACCTGCTTCGCTAAGGAGCCGGATTATTCAGGCCCAGCTCCTCTTCCAGAAAGGACCGCGGGACATAAGTGCTGCCCTCCCTGAGGACAACTTTCTCACAAACAGGTCTTTCTTTCCCTTTATCCCTCCAGGTTATGGCTTTTTTTTGAATGTCCAGCAGGTAGAGCCGGTTTTCCCAGAAAAAACTGTACATTCCAGGTCCCGTACCGGATTGAATAACCCTTCCCGTTAAAAAGAGTGTGGCCCGCAGGGGGAAATAGGTTTCCCCGTCAATTTCCAGGGGAGAAAGGCTTTTCCCCTGTTGACCATGCATTTGTCTGAGGCCGGCCTCCAGAAAAGTACCTTCCCCGCGGCCCTGCTTTAGCATGTACTCTAAAAGCTGCAAAGCCCAGGAAAGCTGTTCCTCTTCGGCAGGGACCAGGAAATGGGGCTCTACACCGGCGCCTTCAATGATATTGCCCCACGGAGAGACAAATTCCGCTGTGGTTAGCTTCAGGTAACCGCCCTGCTTCATCTCAAAAATGGTCTGCATGGTCCCCTTGCCATAGGAGACCTCTCCCACCAGCAGAGCAATCCTGTTATCTTTCAGAGCAGCGGAAAAGATCTCAGCGGCGCTGGCCGTTCCCCTGTTGATCAGCACCACGGCCGGGTAAGAGTACACCTTTTCCCCATCAGCCTTGATCTCCTGCCAGGAAGAATCCCTTTCTTTTACCTGCAGCATAACCCCGCCACTAAAGAGTGAGGCCATCTCTACAGCTTCGTTAAAATACCCCCCCTGGTTGGCGCGCAGGTCAAAAATAAGCCCGCGCAGCCCTGCTGCTGCCAGCTCTTCCATGACAAGGGCCATTTCCCGGGCGGATTCTGCTCCAAAGTTATAAATACGCACACAGGCAAGGCCGTCTTCTTCCCAGGTATAATCCACCGACGGAAGCTTTAGTTTCGCTCGGACAAGGTCAAAGTCTGAAATGTTTTCCTGCCGCCGGATGGTAAGGACGACTGCCGTCCCCTCTTCCCCCCGGATCAGGGCCACAACCTCTTCCAGGGAAGCGCCCGTCACGGAACGTCCATCCACGGCCATAATAACATCCCCGCTTTTGATCCCCGCCCGGTACGCAGGAGATTCCCGAACCGTAGAGACCACGGAAATAAAAGAGTCCTTTATCTCCAGGTAAATGCCTACACCGTACAGAGTGCGGTTCAGGCTCTCTTCAAAAGCCCGAAACTGCTCCTCCCGGAGATAGTAAGAATAGGGATCCCTTAAGGCCCGGTAAAGGTCTTCCATGGACCTCAGGGGAAAGGCCTCCTCTCCCGGGGCATAAAGATAAAAGTTTTGAAGATACTCCTCAATTTCCTGCAGCAGTTCCCTCTCGTTTTCCGCCAGGGCCACGGAGGAGGGGAAAAACAGGCAGGTCGCCGTTACCAGGGTCAGGACCAGGGCCAGGGCTAAAAATCCGGAGAAGAAATAACGGGGTATTTTTCGTGCAGACATTTTTCTCCCACCTTCCACTTCCGCAGCATCCAGCCGGCTTTTTAAAATGAACATCCCTTTAAATATTAACACAAAAATATGTTTAATGCTCCCAGTTTGTTCTAATTATAATCAAAAAAGGAGCTTTTGCCAGCCCTTTTTAAAAATAAAATCAATGCGGCACTTTATTTGAGCACCCCGTCAAGCTCCTTTACAGGGGATAGCGCTGCTCAGATCCTCTGCAGGAAATCCAGGAGAAAGGCAAAAGTTTCCCCTCTTAAAAGCGGTTTCCCCCGGTAAAAGTTATAGTCCCCCAGCAGTTCCTCCAGTCCCAGGGCCTCAGGATCAATACCGTTGATCCCCTCCAGCACCCAGAGAAGATCTTCCACGCGGGCCTCACGGCGCTCCTCCGAAGTATGACGGGCCTGGCAGCGGCCCCGGAAAACCTGCCTTAGGTAGCCCTCCACCACCTGGGAAATATCTCTTAACTCCACAGCTTCCTGCAAACGGTAGTCGTTATCGTAGCGTCCCGTGACCAGCCCCAGGGAACGCAGTTCCCGCACTACAGGGTATAAGGGGTCGCCCTGCAGGGCATAGGGGACGGTGAAATCCCTTAGATAGCCCCCCTGCTCCACGATCCTCTGCTGTAAGGCGGCAATCAGTTCCCGCTGCGCGCTCATTTTATGGAAGTTTACCTTCCTTTCCAGGGAAAGGGCCGCGGCGATTCCCGCCGCCTCGCCGGTGACCATGCCCACAGGGACCACCCGGGCACTGCCAAAAGCCAGGGAATCATAACTGGCCGAACGCCCCGCTACCAGCAGGTTGGTGAGTTCCCCGGGCACCAGGCAGCGGAAAGGAATGCTGTAGATGGCCGGGTTGCCCATGACCCTGCCCCAGTCTTCCATACCCGTAGCCTGGATATCTACGGGATAAGAAGCCAGGGCAACCTTGTCCCAAAAATCACGGTGCTCCAGGACATCGTCTATGGTCAGGCGGTAAAGGCCCTGCAGGTGCCTGGTTTCACGGACATACAGCTCCGGAGCCGTGGCCGCCAGGAAGGCGCCTTCAAAGCCGGGCAGCTGCCGGCGCATGTAGCGTGCCAGAAACTCCGCCTCACGGCGCCCTCTTTCCATGGCTTTCTGCCGCGAGGCGGCATCGAGGCCATCTACCTCGAAGATATGCATGGCGTTTACGAGCACATGGCCGTTGTTTTGGAGCCCTATGTTCAGCCCCCGGCTGCGGATCTGCGCATCCAGGGGCGTATAGGCGCGCATTTCCTCCAGAAAGCCCCAGGCCGTGGTGCCGTAGGCACCCTCGTGACTGGCAGCCTGTCCCGGCGAAGTAAGAGCCTTCACCACTTTTTCCCAGTTAACACCGCCCACCTCGAGAATAAGAGTAACCGCCTGGCTTTTTTTCAGGCTCAGGTCTTCCATGCCCAGCGTAAACCGGGCACCGGCCAGAAAGGCGATCTCCCCATCCTGGGTGGCATCGATGAAGCGGTGGGCTCTCAGGCGCTGCCCGTCGTCCAGCACAAGAGCGAGGACCTGCCTGCCTTTGACCCGAACTGCGGTCACTTCCCTGCCCAGGAGCAGCTGCAGGTTTTCCTCCTGGTTTACCAGTTCCTCCAGGACCCCGCGGGCCGTGTTTACATCGAAGGAAATACCCTCCAGGCGGCGGAAAAATTCCAGGAAGATCCCCCTGGTTAGAAGGTTCCCCCGGGGATCATAATTCATGTCCAGGGTATTGAGCCAGCCCCGGGTTAAAAGCCCTCCCAGTTCTTCGCGCCGATCCAGCAGCAGGACGTTAAGCCCGTTTCTGGCGGCAGAAACGGCCGCAGCCACGCCCTCCGGATCGCTGCCGACCACCACCAGATCGTAATCCACCCCGTACAGCCGCTCGGAGCGGAGACAAGACATTACGGCCATGGAAGCCAGAAGCACCAGCAGCAACAGCAGTAAAACCCGTTTGAGCCTCTTATAGCGCCTGGTTTTCCTCAACGGCAAATAATCCCCCTTAAAAGCCTTTTTTTTATTATAACAAAAAGGTGTCATATCCTGTCGGGATAATTTGAAAAAAAACAGCAGCAGCGGAAGGAAAATATTATTTTAAAAGTGAATTAGTAAAATTAAGCAAACAAGAAATCCCTGGAACCTAAAAATAGCTAAACCAGTTTAAGAAAGGAATGGTTGTATGTGGAGGCTGAAAAAAAGATGAACCCGGTTTTCAGGACAAGCGGTAACACTGCAATCCGGGATTTGATCCTGCTATTTTTGATACTTCTTTTCCTGGTTATTCCCACCCGTGAACGGGCACAGGCTCAGACCCAACAAAATATTCCTTTTCCCATCACGCTGCATTTAGACGGTAAAGAGCACCAGCTGCGAAACCCTCTTATCCTTAAAGACGGGGTAACTTTTGCCCCCTTTCGGGAAGTCTTTACCCTGCTGGGAGGGGAAATTGGCTATACCTCAAAATACGGCCGCCTGCTGGTGTGGGCCGAACTGGAAGGCCATCACTTTCTCCTGGAAAAAGGCACCCCTGCCTTTTACCACAACAACGTCCTTTTATCCCTGCCAGGGGTCCCTCCCTTAAGGGAAAGAACCTTTTATTTCCCCCTGCGCTTCCTGCTTGACCGGGCGGGTTACCGGCTGCACTGGGAGACAGGCCCCCGGGGAAATAACGGGGAACCCGCCCGGGCCGACATTTACCTGCAGCGTCCTTCTCCCCGGCAAATGGTGGAAGCAGAAGTTATCGAGCATACAGGTGAAGGTAACGGAGAAAACGGAGGCAGCGGAGAAAACGGAGGCAGCGGAGACGCAAATAGCGCCGGGGACCAAAAAGCCCCCCTCCAAGCCCGCTTCAGCCCGCAGGCCCACAGGGTTCCCGTTTTAATGTACCACCATCTTCTTCCGGAGGCAGAATACGACGGCAGCAGCGGAACGATTATCTCCGCGGAAGCTTTTGCCGAACAAATGGAGTATCTTTTCGCCAACGGGTACCGCACAGTTACCCTGGAAGATCTTTATCTTTTTATCACGGGACAAAAAGAGCTGCCCCCTAAGAGCGTCGTCCTGACCTTTGATGACGGGTATGCCAGCAACTACGATTATGCCTACCCCCGTATGAAGCAGTTTCATTTCCGCGCCGTGCAGTTTCCCCTTACCGCCTGTATTGAAAAGACCACCTGCTGGGTGCCGCGCATGACCTGGGAGATGATGGCAGACAGCGCCGATGTCTTTGAATTTCACAGCCACAGCCATAACCTGCACTACTACATTGGGGACAGGCAGGCTTTGCTGGCCGTAAGCCCGGAGCAGGCCCTGGAGGATCTCCGCCATTCCCGGGAACTGCTGGACTGCTTTGCTTTTGCTTATCCCTTCGGGGCATTTAACGAGGAAACCATTAAAATGCTGAAAGATACCGGCTATAAAATGGCTTTTACCATCCGTCCCGGCTATGTCTATCCCGGTGACGACCTCTACCGGCTCAAACGCCTGGGCGTTTACCCGGAAACCAAACTGGAAGATTTCATCCGGCTGCTGGAAAACTTTGAATAAGTATTTACTGCCTACTACTACTATCCTGAAAATAGCGTTTTACCATTTTCATCCTTCCGATGGTGCTGCCTTGGCAGCATGGGTGTCTACAGCGAAGTTAGAAATAATGAAAGCCGCTTTCACTACATATGCACGGTTTTGTTTTTCTAAACCGGTAAAGACGGTAAAGGGGGTACCCGGGGCATCCTCTTTCTCATTTCCCGGACAGGCCGAAGTTTCCGGAAGGTCGATGTTTCCCGGCAGGCTTTCATCGGGCGAAGGGTTAAGTAGTAGTATTTTTAAAATTTATACTTTTATTGCCTAAGTGGAGGTATGCACTTTGCGTTACACACCGAAATCTGAGCTGGACCAAAGGGTTGCCAAACTGCAAGAGAGTTTGAGGCAGAGCAGTATTGACGGGGCAGTAATTGTTCAGAATGCTGACCTCTTTTATTTTACAGGGACCATACAACGTTCTCATCTATTTGTTCCGTCAGAAGGCAAGCCGGTACTGTTGGTCAAAAAAAGTCTGGAACGGGCGAAAGAAGAGTCCCTCATGGATAATATCATCAGTCTGGACAGTCTAAAGGAAATAAACACGGTTTTACAATCTTATGGTTACGGTCCTTTTAAAACTTTGGGTTTTGAACTGGATGTGTTGCCTGCAAGCCAATATTTACGTTATCAAAAGCTGTTTGAACCGGCTGAAATTGTCGATGTCAGCCCGCTTATACGCGCTGTGCGGATGGTTAAATCATCTTTTGAGATAGAAATTCTTAAGGATGCAGCGAAACTCCACCATGAAATATTTTCTCTTATTAAAGACAACCTCCGGGAAGGTATTTCTGAGTTGGAACTGTCCGGGATGGTTGCAGCGGTTTCACGAAAAAAAGGGCACTCCGGTTTTATGAGGGTGCGGGGATTTAATCAGGATCTATTTTATGTTCATTTGTTATCTGGTCAGAATACGTTCCCAAGCTATTTTGACGGAGCTGTCGGTGGAAAAGGGGTCAGCCCTGCGTTTGCACAGGGTTCCTGCCATAAATTGATTGGTAGGAACGAGCCGGTGCTGGTAGACTATAGTTTCATTCTTGACGGGTATATGTTAGACCAGACAAGAATATTTTGCCTCGGAAAGTTGCCGGACCACTTGGCCGGGGCCCACGCAGTAGCGGTTGAAATTCTGAAAGAGTTGGAAAAAATCGCCAGGCCGGGGGTAGCTTGCGGCAAGCTTTACGACCGGGCAATGCAACTGGCCGGTGATAGCGCATTTGGAAAGCATTTTTTGGGTTTTCCCGAGCCTGTGGCATTTGTCGGCCACGGCATTGGCATCGAACTGGATGAACTTCCGGTAATCGCTCATGGATTTAATATCCCGCTGGAAGAAGGAATGGTTTTCGCCCTGGAACCAAAGTTTGTCTTTCCTGACGGTGCGGTTGGGGTGGAAAACACCTATTTAGTAACAAAGGACGGGTTGGAAACATTGACTGTTTTTGAGGAGGATATCATATATATTTAATAATGACTATGAAGTTAGCTCCGCATACATTCAACATCCCTGAGCTAGTAAAATTTAATAGTTAATTTCTGGTAATTGTCAAGGTTTTTCTCGAACTTGCAGGTACACTTCCGGCTCAATGCCGGCCAGACGAAACAGCCTCTCCGGGACTCACGTTTTCCTGGCAGATGGCATGCAAACTAAGAGTAGAGAATACTTTCCCTTCTCCAGATAGATGCAGCTTATCCAGGGCCCGGGCCAGGTTGTAACCGGTTAGATCATCCGGGGTTATCCCCTTGCCGAAAATGTTTTCCGTATCCATGCCTGTATAAAACTCGTTTACCCGGTAAAGGGGCCTGCGTCCGCAGAAAATATTGGTGACCATGGCCTTTACCCTGACCCCCGGAGAAAGAATACACTGTTTCGGGTCCCACGGTACCAGCTCATCAATAATTCTGCCGAACTCCAACTGGTCGTATAGTGCCGTAATGAATCCGGCCGGGCCGGAAGTGTAAACGAACAAGATAGTACCTCCCGGTTCTATAATACATGAACCGTGCCAAAGGTACAAGGTAAAAACTGGAAATTAGCGCTATTTTATCAAATTTTTTTCTGAAATAGATATAATTAGCATAAATATTGCGTATGGTAAAAATTAGGTTGTTTTATTTATATAAATCCAGCCGGGCGGCTTTCACGCTTTGACGCGCACTTCCGGGGTACGGGGGGTTTTTATCCAGATTTGGGGTTGCCGGTGTAAAGCCCGTAAAACAAGTGCTGTAGTAAACGGGAGAGCTATAAACAGCCCTGCCAGAGGGAGTACTAGCAGTTGCAGTAAAGCTAGATATCTCGCCGCTCCTTTAGAAGCAACAGTGTAATTAATAAAGTTTCGGTACCTGTAGAAAAGATAAAATGTAAAACTGAAACTGAAGTAAAGCGGCACCAATTTCCCCAGGATGAGTCTATCTTCTTCAGAAATAATATCAAGATTCATTTCTCCCATCAGGGTTAGCAGCAAAAATACAAAAGGAGCCAAAACCATGGCCTGATAAAAATACCACTGTAAATGCCCTTTGAAAAAGAGTGTCCGAATTAGTGGCAGACGGACACTTTCAGGATATTGTTCTGCTCTTCTCAGTTTATCATAGACCTGCAGGTGCCCGCTGCCCCACCGCAACCGTTGCCGGAAGTACGCCTTATATGTGGCGGGTGTTTGTTCCGTACTGACCACCGGGAGGTATTCCGGCCACTCACCGCCCTCAAGAAAGCTTCTTACTCCCAACTCGAGATCCTCTGAGAGGATCCTGGGGTCGAACCCGCCTATTCTTACGAGCAATTCCCGTTCCACGTGCAGGTTAGTACCGCCAAGAAACGGCAGGCACCGCATTAATATGGGTAAATACCATTCATGAGCCAATGCCTGATACAAAGCAATAATTTTATTGATGGGCCCCAACTGATAAAAATTACGCACCTGAAAAACCGGGCCTTGCCATAGCTTTTGACGTCCGCCTGTAGTTATGTAACGGTCTGAAACATGGAGTAAAACATCTGGAGCCGGCCTGCTTTCGGCATCGTAAAAACTGCAGATGACAGTTTCTTTACTGATGTAGTGAACACCGTAATTCAATGCCCTTGCTTTAGTTGAAGCTACTTCCCGACCGTAACAGCCTCCGCCAATACGGCCGTCAAAGTCATACGGGACAACCACATGCTTGATTAAAGGCGCGTCAGGCAATGCAGACAGTTCCCTGATTTTACGTTCAACAACATCCTGTGTTGTGACTTTTTCAGGCATATGCTGTTTCGTTCGCAGCTCTTTGCCGTCGGTTATAACCAACAATTCGAAGCGTTCTTTTGGGTAGTTGAGTGACACCATATGGTCAATGGTTTGGCCAATGACATCCGCTTCGTCTCTCGCGGGAACCAGGATCGAGAAGAAGGGGAGCTGCATACCCTCGGCCCTGGCATTTTTCTCTACCTGTTCAATAGACAGGTTCCCCGCTCTTTTCCAGTATGTCAGTCGTGACTTGAACCCCCAGAATATATAGCGAAAAAACAGAAAAGCCACAAGAAGCGAAAAAACAAAACTTAAAAGATACAGGAGTTCTGAGATGGCCATTTCCAATCGTCTCCTTTGCTGATATGGGAGTTTTTACACAGTATCGGCTTTTTTGCAGGTTTTGCTTCATATTCACCTTGCGCTGGAAGTTATTGGCAGGAGCAGGATCATAAAAGGTATTCCTACCAAGCTATATTAACACTCAAGATTTATTTTGAAAAGGATCTTTCTGCCTTAATCTTTCTGCCTTAAATCTGAAAACACTTCTTCATGGTACGGTGGCGACAGTTGTCAAGACATTTTTTGGGCCTTGTATAAGGTGGTGGGGCAGCTTAGAATAGCAAAGCACCTTTTTTTTTACCTAAAAGTTTCCTCCATCCGAAATGGCAGCAAACATGACCGAAAACAGCAGCGCGGTGCTCACCGTCCCTGCGATTATTCCAGTAGCGTAAAGCCTGAGGTTAGCGGTAATCATGCTGATGCCAAGAAGCAGGATAATAAAAGCAAAGAACGGGTTTAAGAAAGGTGTCGGCAAAATAATTAACAGGGACATGATGATGACGACCAGGCAGGCTGCTTTCACTGCGGTTTCGCTCATCTGTGACCCGTTTCCACTCCCATGTCTTTCTATCTTCTGGATAACAGGTATCCCCCTGTTCATTAGCTTCTCTATGGCCTGGGCTGACAGGCGCTTGCTTCGCAAAAATTCAGGACACCACGGCACGTGCACACCAAGCAGGCGCTGAAAAGACCATACAAACAGCAAAATAGCAATAGGTGAACCCATGCCCGGCGGCAACGGAACTAGCAACGGCAAAGCCAACAGAGCCCACAGAAAACCGGTTCCCTGTTTGTCCATCATGCTCAGCAGCTGTCCCAGCGCTACCCCATCACTGGAGTGTTGGGAAACAAGATCGGCAATTTTTTGTGAAAGTTTTTGCATGTAGACATACCTTTCATAATACACTAACAAGCAGATACTATCTGGTTAAAATTGTAGCAAATTAAGCAAGGCTTTCAGGCGCGCAATCTCCTCCGGAGAAAGCTGTTTGCTCAAAATATCCAGAGCTTGCTGCGCTTCTTCTCTGGTAACTCCACCTGCGGCAATCTCTTTTATTTGCACAAGCCCTTCTACTCCTATGCGCTCGAGAATGGGTAAGATAGCAATAAGATCGCCAATGCCAGCAACTTCCTTAGGGGCCACGGCAGGCAAGGTTTCCCGAATATTTTCAATAGCCGGCTGCAAAACAATATTTACTGCAGCCAAGTATTGTTGTGCCATTGGCCAGAGAATATAGTAAGCGGCTCCAACAATAATAAACAGGCACAAAATAAGTAACAACAACTTTTTAATCATCGCTATGAACCTCCCGCCAGATAGAATCCTTGCTTGTTTTTATTATACCATGCCTTCTCTCAACTTAATACCCTCTGCCTTCTTTACCACAAATTCAATTAGGGCTATAGTACGCTGTATCAAAATATACACGGACTTAGGGGTGTATACCACATTTTCCTGAACGTGGATGCCTATGGAAACGTGTTAGAATTCTGGAGTTCTTTTCATTTTGGCTATGAAGAATGCTCAACTATTCCCCCTTGAGACTTCGGCTACCGATTAATTGTTTTGCAAACCGCCTGTATCAGTTCTTCGATGGACCGGCTGGTGCAAATGTGGAAGCAAATAGAAAAAACCTTCAAAGGGGTTTTCAACTCTCATTCATTACAGATGGTGCCGCATTCAATTGCATAATACTGCTAAGCTAAGATCTCCTAACATGTAGCTCAGCCGAAAAAAAATCAAAGTCTTCCGATTTCCGGTGGCCAAGCTGTAATGCTGCAGCTGTGCCGCCAGCCATGTATAAACCCTGTAACAATAAAAAAGCTGTGTGTTTCTTCATTAACTTGATTTGCCGGGTGGTCCCCAAAATACCGGTGAAGGAAGGTTGGAAGCATTGTAGTTCCCCCAATAGTGTTATATTATTATACCACAGAATAGAAAAATTTAACAGAATATCTCCGGAGCATTTGTCGACAGACGGTAGGCAGATCGCCTTTTTTTTGTAAACTTCAGAAGACACTTGCGAGTGTATCTTTACTGGCACATTAAAGATAAAGCGGAATAAATGCAACTGTTGGCGGATAGTATTTACGAACGTATTCCTTTACCTGACCCAAGTCTACCCTGGCAAGAACAAATTCTTACAACCGCTTGGAATTATCATGGAGTCTTACTCTCTATTTGTGACTCGGAAAAGATACTGTTAGAGACAGCGCCGTTCACCCCTAAGCGTTTAGAACTTATAACAACGCAGTTGCTCCAGGCTGTGTCTTGTTTTTTGTTTTCCATTAATTTATAATATTTTTAGGATTATCGGCGGGAATCCTCGGGGTCTATTGACCCCGAGATGAAAGCCGATTATGTGTTATGTTGTAAATGCTGATAATTCTTGTTTTA
>QZJM01000016.1 GCA_003605065.1 Dethiobacter sp.
ACACCCATGAAGCTTTGCTTCACCATCGGAGGAATGAAAATGCTCTCTCATGGGCAAAGGATTATTTATGACAGATTTGCATTTTCAGGATAGTGTTAGAAAGCTATTTTTAACTGGGTGGTATTAACTTTTTGGAAATAATCAATACTTAAAGATTTAATTCCTGTATTCTGAATATGTTTGTCATCTATATATTTAGTTCTATAAACATTTGCCTGTATTTCTTCTATGAATTCCATAAAAACTAATTTCATCTTTGTTTCCTGTTTTGTGATAACAGGGAAACCAAAATATTCGTTAATATATTTAAGCCTATTTTCCTCCTTACCAAAACTTTCAACAAAAGCAATATGGTTATTTATCCTTTGAAGGTTATAATTATTAAGACCCAATATTTCTCCAGATATTTTATTGTGTATTGATTTTGAAAAACTAGAATCTATCTCATAACCGATACTATTTCTGCCACAAGCCATGGCTGCAAATGTAGATGTCCCTGTCCCCAAAAAAGGGTCAAGGATAGTATCACCAAAAACAGAATACATATTAATCAACCGGTAAGGAAGCAAAAAAGGATAAGCAGCGCTTCTTTGTCTTAGTTCCTTATCGTTCGTATTTTGTTTGGTTCCTTTTAGATCCTCCCAGATATCGGAATACCACATATTTCTTTCTTCCCAGAAAAGTGCGCTTTCCATGCGATTTAATTTTTCATCCGGAGACGTAAAAAACCGTTTATTGCCTTTGCGAAAAATTAGTATATACTCATGTTCCAAAGTTACATAAGCTCCGGCAGGAAGCATTCCGGACCCCATGAATTTATTAGGTGCATTAGTCTGTTTTCTCCACAATATAACAGGTAGAACATCAAATCCTATTTCAAAGAACTTAGTTTGTATACGGGAGTGATTTGCATATAGCTGAAATCTATCTTTAATAGTACGGGTGGCATCGCCAATATTTATGCATACAAATGATCCATTTTTCATGACCCGATACAATTCAGTCCAAACTTTATCGAGCTCCTTGTGCATTAGTTCGAAAGAGGAAAAATAATCATCTTTACTTAATGATTTGCCGATATCAGGATTTAAGCTGGTAAAAAGGTTATCCCACATTTTAATCATGGGATAAGGGGGTGATGTAACCACCAGGTCTATGCTGTTATCTTTTAAATGACCAAGTTCTCTTGCATCCGCGTATATTAGCTTATGTTCCGTGTACAATTTGCACTACCTTTCTTTACTTAATCTTATAATTTCAGATTTAATATCCGCTACTACTTCTTATATTTTCTTCTCTCCTGCCATAATCCCTTTAACTAAAAAAGCAAGTTGGGCTATACCCCCATATACCTTTCAGCCTCCAACCTACCTGTGAAATACAAAAAAACCCCTATAGAATTGGGGTTTGCAAGCTTTTCTGGTGCGGGCGAAGGGATTTGAACCCCCACGGGTCGCCCCACAGGATCCTAAGTCCTGCGCGTCTGCCGGTTCCGCCACGCCCGCCTGCCATTAAATATAACATATTTGAGTTTATCTTTCAACATGCTCCTGATTTCCAGTACAGGTGGCGCCACCAATTTTAAATAACATTAAGTTGTCATACGGGAATTAATTTCTCATAGAAGGAAAAGATAGGAATTAGTGGAATATTAAAGAAAGATTTTATACCGGGAAGGTGGAGCGATCATGCTTTGGGCCATAAGTGATTTACATTTGTCCCTCGGTGGGGAAAAACCCATGGATATTTTCGGGGAGCAGTGGGAGGATCACCATTTAAAGATTAAGGAAAACTGGCAAAAATCTGTAGAGAATGGTGATACTGTAATTTTGGGAGGAGATCTCTCCTGGGCACTGAAACTGGAAGAAGCAGGGGAAGATTTTAACTTTATACATGGTCTTCCGGGCAGGAAAGTTTTGTTCAAGGGAAATCATGATTACTGGTGGCAGAGTTATGCCAAAGTTAATAAAGCTCTGCCTGCCGGCATCTGCGCCGTGCAAAACAACTATTTTCTTTATGAGGGCAGGATAGCCCTTTGCGGTACAAGGGGTTGGACTGCTCCAGGAGGTGAGAACTATACCAGTCAGGATGAAAAAATTTATCGGAGAGAATTGATGCGCCTGGAGATGTCTTTATCACGGGCACAAAAGGATGGATACAGTGATTTTATTGTCACACTGCATTACCCGCCGTTCACGTTACAGGGGAAAGAGACCGGATTTGTCGACATCATGCGGCAATATAATGTAAAAATATGCCTTTACGGTCACCTGCACGGCGTGGACCAGCAGAGAGTTTTCCAGGGGGAAAGAGATCGGATCATGTTTTATTTTATATCCTGTGACTTCCTTAAGTTTGATCCTCTTTTAATTGATTTGAGCATTTTTGAAAAAAGCTGAGTTGTCTTGCCGGTATGAATGAGCTTATGGATGAAAGCTTTCCTGGGGGGGGCGCCAACCTTTTCCGTCATTTTACATATTAGTCGAAAATCTTCCCGGGGTTAAGAATATTGTTGGGGTCAAAGGCGCTTTTGATTTTTTTCATCAGAGAGATTTCCTCTTCGCTCATAAAGAGGGGCATGTATTTTTTTCTTTTATGCCCGATGCCATGTTCCCCGCTTAAGGTGCCACCCAGGGAATGGGCCTTTTTATAGAGTTTTTCCAGCACAGAGGCAGTGGCTTTATGCCATTGTTCCAGGGGTATTTCTTCGTTTGGCAAAAGGTGCACGTGGATATTCCCGTCACCGAGATGGCCAAAGCTGGTGCTTTCCAGATTGTATTCCCGGGACAGGCGCTCAACTTCTTCGATTAACTGGGGAATGGTAGCGGGAGGTACGACGATATCCTCGGCAATATTACCGGGATAATAGGCTTTAAGGGCATCTGAGATGCCGCGCCTGACACTCCAGAGGCGCTCCCTGGTGGAGGGCGTATTGGCCACGTATACATCCAGGGCTTCGTATTTAAGGAAGTGATCCGCCACGGCATTGTATTCTTGCGCTACCTGTTCAGGGCTGCCGTCTATTTCCAGCAAAAGGAAACTTCCGGCTTCATCCTGGCAGGGAACTTTTTCTTTAAGCAGCCTGGTGCTCATCTCGATGCATTTATGGTCCATCAGTTCCATGGCTGCAGGGACTATACCTGTTTCGATCATTGCCAGGGGCGCTGTTTTTACGGCTGTTGTCAAATCTTTAAAGGGGGCGAAGAGGGATACGGAGGCGCCGGGAAGCGGAAGAACCCTGAGCGTAATTTTACTGAAAATACCCAGGGTGCCTTCCGAACCCACCATCAGGTGGAGAAGGTCATAGCCTGTAACATCTTTCAGCCGTTTGCCGCCGGTATTAATAATTTCGCCCGTGGGGAGCACGATCTCCAGCCCACAGACGTAACGGCCGGTAACCCCGTATTTAACTGCCCTTGCTCCTCCGGCGTTTTCGGCTACGTTTCCCCCGATAAAGCAGCTTTCCAGGCTCATGGGATAACCGGCGTAAAAAAGGCCTTCCGCCTGCAGAGCACGGTTTATTTCGTTAGTTATAACACCCGGCTCCACAACCACCATTAAGTTGTCCTTGTCAATTTCCAAAATTTTGTTCATACGCTCCAGGGAGAGGACGATACCGCCAAAAACAGGGACGGCACCACCCGAGAGGCCGCTTCCGGCGCCGCGGGGGGTAACGGGGATCATTTCTGCATTGGCCAGGCGCATGATGCGGGAAATTTCTTCTGCTGAAGCCGGTTTTAATACGGCTTCAGGCATGCTGGCGTAGCCTCTCTCAAAGATCTCGTCATGGCTGTAGGGTTCCAGTTTCTCCTGATCATCGTAGTAGATGTTCCGTGAACCGACGATCTCTTCCAGACGGGCTGCTATTCCCGGTGTTATTTTTTTATACATTAAATGTGCCCCCCCTGTCTTCTGTTTATAACGGATATTTTCCCCTTTAAACATTTTCGCCTCCGGGAAGCTTATTTCCTGCTTATTTCTTCAATAGCATGTATTTTATACCGGTTTATGACTGCAAATGCTAACTACTTGGATAATTCCTTAATCTTTACATTATTTTGTTTCGTTTACATTGCCCAGATAAATGTTATAATATTATCAACTTTGGCAAGTGAAAAATAGAAAGGAGATTATTATAAAAAATGCGCATTAAGGTGAAAAGTCTCACTGTTTATTTTTTTATTCTTGCTTTATTGCTAAGCGGTGTGCTCTTTGGTTGTGGAAACATTGCGGAGAAATCGGTAGTGGCTAAAGTTTACGGTGAGGATATTGAAAAGAAGGATATTGAAGAATTTTTAAAACTTGTCTATTTGTATTCGCCCGGTTCACAGGAAGCATATTCCCAGGAAGAACATGCAGTTCTACTGAAAGAAGAAATGCTGTGGTTTTTAATTGAGAATAAGGTTATCGAGCATGAGGTAAACAAACTGGGGCTTAAGGTTGATGAGGAAAAAGTAGACCAGGATTTCCTGCAAGCCAGGGAAGAACTAGTTAAGGATATTTATGATTCTGAGGAAAATTTCCAGGCACGATTAAAAGAATTGGGGATCAACGAAGAAGCTATCAAAAATTTTCACCGCAAGGCACTTTTAACGGAGCTGCTTTACGGTCATGTAAGTAATGATGTCACCGAAGAAGAAGCGAGGGCCTTTGTAGCAGATAATCCTCTTTTTCTGGAGAAACCGGCCCGGGTATATGCTTTTCACATTTTACTGGAAAATGAAGAAAAAGCTCTGGCCGTATTTAAACTTTTACAGGAAGGCGCTGACTTTTTGGAAGTGGGCCAGGAGCATTCCCTGGATAAATTTGTGGAATTGGGACATATAAGTTCACAGGATAGCTTCGATGCCACATTTTTAGAGGCGGCTTTTAACCTGGAGCCCGGGGAGATAAGCCAACCGGTGGAGACTGTATTCGGATTTCATATTATCAAAATTACGGAAAAAGAGGAAGCAAGGGAACTCACCTTTGATGAAGTCAGAGAAGAGGTCATGGAAGTAAAAAGACGTGAATATTTTGAACAGTATTTTCAAAAACTGATGGAAGAAGCAGATATTGAAACCTTTGAAAAAAATAAATGAATAAAACCCCTTATCAAGATAAATAATATAAGAGAACCTTCTAATGGAATACAGTAAAGGAGGGGAAAAAGTGAAAGCAACTGGCATTGTACGTAGAATTGATGATCTTGGTAGGGTTGTTATTCCCAAGGAAATCAGGCGAACCTTAAAAATCCGTGAGGGGGATCCTCTGGAGATCTTTGTGGATCGTGATGGGGAGGTTATTCTAAAGAAATATTCTCCTATCGGTGAACTGGGCGATTTTGCACAGGAGTATGCCGATTCTTTACACGAAGTGATGGGTCATATCGCTTGTATTGCAGATAGGGATACTATCATAGCCGTGTCGGGTGCTCCCAAAAAGGAATTCCTTAATCGTCCGTTAAGTGCGGCCATTGAACGCGTTATGGAAACTCGCAAGAGCATTCTCATCAATGATACCTCTCAGCATGATTACTACCGGGGAATCGATGAAGAAAATCTTTCCAAGTTTTATGCTGAAGTTATCGCTCCAATTATTTCGGAAGGTGATCCCATTGGTGCAGTTATAATGGGTACCAGGACCAGAGACGTCAAAATGGCCGATTTGGAGTTAAAATTGGTGGAAACCGCAGCGGGATTTTTAGCCAAACAAATGGAGCAATAACATTCTCCCTATTGTAGTAAGGGCAAAAGATTATCTCTAAGCATTTTTGAGGGTTTTAACTAGAAAGTAGTAACATCTTCTTTGTTACTGCTTTTTTTGTAAGGGCAAGGCGCTATAAAATATGTTATAATTGGAGGAGATTTCCCGAGAGGGGGCCTTAAGAAGTATTGTTCCGGGGCCAATCATTTATCAAAGGGGCGTTAATTCTTACTGCTGCCGGTCTTTTTGTACGCGTAATCGGAGCCGTGTTACGCATTTTTTTGGCAGCTATAATGGGAGATGAAGGAATAGGCCTTTACCAGATGGCTTACCCTGTCTATACAACACTGCTGGCAATTTCCACTGCCGGTATTCCCATTGCTATTTCCAAGCTGGTTGCAGAAAACCTGGCTCATAAAGACTACCGGGGGGCCCACCGTGTTTTCATCATGTCTCTCGTAATCCTTACTTTCCTGGGGGCCCTGTTTTCTTTGCTCTTGTACTACGGCGCGGGATTCTTTGTGCGAAATATAGTAAAAGATCCCCGTGCTTATTACCCGTTGATCAGCATTTCACCGGCTATCCTGCTTGTAACGGTATTGTCGGCCTTCCGGGGATACTTTCAAGGCTTTCAGGAAATGATGCCCACAGCCATCTCCCAAATTATCGAGCAGCTGGGAAGAGTAGTTGTAGTTATTGTTTTAGTTTTTTTGCTCCTGCCGAGAGGATTGGAGTTCGCCGCCGCAGGGGCTGCTTTTGGGGCAGTTGCCGGTGCCTTTTTGGGGCTGCTGCTGCTCTTGTATTTATTTTTTAAAAACCGTGGAGAATATAAAAAAAGGTTAAAACGACAATTAGTGCAGCGGGATTTTAGTTCCAGGGAGGTCCTTTACCGTATAATTGCCCTTTCAATCCCCATTACCCTGGGAAGCCTGGTTATTCCCCTGGTAAATATGGTTGACCTCAGCGTGGTTCCCTTAAGGCTTCATGAAGCAGGATACTCTACGGAAGAGGCCACGGCACTTTACGGGCAGCTTACGGGAATGGCCAGTTCCGTTATCCAGTTTCCCCTTATTTTAACTATTGCCCTGGCCATGAGCCTTGTCCCGGCCATATCAGAGGCGCAGGCTTTAAAAAACAACTTTCTCGTTAAAGCAAGAACAGATCTGGCCATGCGCTTTACGTTATTTTTCAGTATCCCGGCATCATTTGGCCTTTTCGTTTTGGCTGAACCGACAACCCTTGTTCTCTTTGAAAATGCCCCGGCAGCGTACCCTCTGGCGCTCATGGCCTTTGGGCTTATATTTCTCTCTCTCTATACTGCTACTTCCGGTATTTTGCAGGGGCTGGGGTACGTGCTGGAACCGGTTAAATATATGATCCTTGGTACCGTTTTAAAAATTGTTTTAAGCTGGATCCTGACGGCGGATCCCCGTTTGCATATCGGCGGAGCTGCTCTGGCCACTGTAATAAGTTTCTTGATTGCTTC
The DNA here is from genome assembly GCA_003605065.1 of Dethiobacter sp. Taxonomy (GTDB): domain Bacteria; phylum Bacillota; class Dethiobacteria; order DTU022; family UBA8154; genus UBA9862. Next base: position 7,172 of record QZJM01000016.1, read on the forward strand.
TCTCCTGAACATCAGAAAAGTCAGCGAAGTTACCGGATGGCGTTTCAATTTTAAGGAGCTGCTGTTGAAGCCCCTAACAGCAGCGCTTTTTATGTCCTGGGGGGTGCATGTTTCTTACAGGGTGGCTTTAGGTTTTTTTATAACAGCATTTTCCCTGAGGCTAGCCCAGGCTTCAGCTTTGTTTTTGGCGATTATGCTGGGGCTGATTATTTTTATTATGGTGCTGTTCCTGGTGGGGGGTGTCCGTGAAGAGGACCTTAGAGCTATACCCCGTCTGGGATATCCTCTTTTGAAATTGGCCAGGAGATTTAAGCTGCTGGGAAGGTAATGTCTTATTAACTTTGGGGGAAATTTATGTACGAGCTATATGTTATTGGCCTTGGTAAGGGCGACGAAAATTCACTTAGAATTCTGGAAGAGGAAAGGTTTTCCGGAGTAAGCACCTGTATCTTCCACACAGCCCCTCTTTATTTAAAAGAACTGGTGGAAAAAAAGGGTTTACGGTTTATCAGTATGGAAGATGTTGTAAAAATAAAACAGGGGTGTTCTTTAAAAAATCTCTGCCGGGAAACGGTACGCCTGGTCCTGGAAAGCGCGGCAGAAGATGGTACGGTTGCTTTATTCCTGCCGGGCAGGCCCTGGCCCGGTGAAGCGATCCTTAACGAACTTTCAGTGCAATTGGGCGGCAAAAACGGTCTTCTGCATATGGTAAGCGGTGAGGATATCTGGGGTTACGTCATGGATTTCTTAGGCAGGGAGATGCTTGCGGATTTTTCCAGGGGAGTGACCTTTTTTGATGCTTATTCTCTGGAGCAATTACGGGATCCCCCCCGGGGCCAGCTCTTTATAACTCATCCCTGCAGTAAAGAACTTCTTTCCAATATCAGGAGGCGCCTTTTAAATTTTTACCCGCCGGAACACAATGTTAATATCCTGCAGTTCAACAGCAGAGGGTCTCTATTCCTTCTGGAAGTCCGACCCCTGGGGAAGATAGAAGAGACGGGAGCATTTAACTGCTGGACCTTTCTCCACCTTACACCTTCACCATCTTACTCCTTTGGTGATATGGCCTGCTTAATGGAGCAGTTACGCTCTCCGGAAGGTTGTCCCTGGGACAGGCAGCAGGATCATTTTTCCTTGAGGCCATATGTTCTGGAGGAAGCTTATGAGGTCGTGGGGGCTATCAACAGGGGGATTCCCCATGAACTCTGCGAAGAACTGGGGGACCTGCTGCTGCAGGTTATCTTTCACAGCCAACTGGCCGGGGAGAGAGGGGATTTTTCCCTCTGGCAGGTGATAGACGGCATCACCACTAAAATCTACAGGCGCCATCCCCATGTATTTCAGAACGAGAAAGCAGCCGACGCTGCTGAAGTCAGGTTGAAATGGCAGGAAATCAAACAGCTGGAAAAAGGTAAAGAAAAGGCGGAAAGGTTTGCCATGCCTGCCGAATTGCCCGCTCTTATGAAGGCGCAAAAGGTTCAAAAAAGGGCTGCTGATGTAGGTTTTGACTGGCCGGAGATCAGCGGTGCCGTGGAAAAAGTGTACGAAGAGTTAAGGGAGCTGACGGAGGCATACATCACAGGGCACAGGCCAAAAATAGAAGAAGAGGTGGGAGACCTGTTTTTTGCCCTGGTAAATATAGCCCGTTTCCTGGGGGTGGAAGCAGAGATAGCACTTCAATTTACCATAGACAAGTTTATCCACCGCTTTAAATATATTGAGGACCAGGTACAGCTCCGGGGTGGGGATTATTCCGCTTTTTCCCTGGCAGAACTGGACCGCTGGTGGGAAGAGGCTAAAAAACAGGAAAAGAAGTGAGGTTGCAGGGTTTATTTGCTTTTTATAAGATACTTAATCTCAGATTTTGGCCGGGATGGTCATATGGGTATCGCCAAAAGCTACGACACCTTTTGTCCCATCGGCCCCTGCATGATCACAGAAATCCCCGCTGCACCCTTAAACATTCAATGTTTCTTAAACGGGGAGCAAAAGCAAAACGGCTTTACGGACAAAATGATTTTCTCCATTCCCCAGCTGGTATCATTTATTTCCACGGTCATGATCTTATACCCCGGTGACCTCATCTTAACGGGTACGCCGGCGGGACCGGGAACACTTCAAAACGGGGACACGGTGGAGGTAGGTGGAGGTACGCATCGAACCCATCGGTTCTTTGCGCAACCCGGTGCAGTTATAACAGAAAAGGATAGACGGCTATGCCGGAAGGGAAGACAAGATGCGCGTCATTTACGAGGGAAGATTACCGCTTAAATCATGGGCCGATACACTGGAAGCGGGGGCCCTGCAGCAGGCCCGCAACCTTGCCAACCTCTCCTTTGCCTTCAGCCATATTGCCCTCATGCCCGACGTGCACGAAGGGTACGGCATGCCCATCGGCGGGGTGCTGGCCACTACGGGCGGCTTCATCATTCCCAATGCGGTAGGGGTTGATATAGGCTGTGGGGTGGTGGCGCTCCAAACCGGGGCTGCCACCGTCACCACGGAACAAGTCAGGCAGGTCCTGGCAAGGGCCCGGGAGCTCATCCCCGTGGGCTTCCAACATCACCGCCATCCCCAGCCCTGGGACGGCTTTGCCGCTGCGCCCCAGCTCCCCATTATCCGTCAGGAGCTCGCTTCGGCACGCCGGCAGCTCGGCACCCTCGGCGGCGGCAACCATTTCTGCAGTATGGAAAGGGGCAGTGACGGGCACATCTGGCTGCTGGTTCACTCCGGAAGCCGCAATATCGGGCTGAAGGTAGCTTCTTATTACAACAAGCTGGCTAAAAAAATCAATAAAAAGAAAAAGGTCGTCCCCCCGGAGTATGATCTGGCCCCGTTAAACCTGGAGGAGGAGTCAGGACAGGAATACTTTAGGGCGATGCAATTCTGCCTGGATTTCGCCCGGGCCAACCGGGAACTGCTGGCCCATCGTTTCAGCGAGGTTTTTGCCGGCGCCGTTCCCGCGGGAGAGGTGGAATACCGCGTGGAGATTCACCACAATTACGCCGCCCAGGAGAATCATTACGGGCAGGATGTTGTGGTGCACCGCAAGGGAGCAATTCGCGCCCGGGCGGGAGAACGGGGCATTATCCCCGGCTCCATGGGTACTCCCTCCTATATCGTGGAGGGCCTGGGCAATGAGGAAAGCTTTGCCTCCGCCTCCCACGGTGCGGGACGGGCCATGAGCCGTCGCGAGGCTAACCAGGTGATCACGGAAGAGATGGCCAATGCTGCCATGCAGGGGATCATCTGCACCCCCTGGAACAGCGACTATGCGGAGGCGCCCATGGCTTACAAGGATATTGAAACGGTGATGGATTGCCAGCGCGATCTGGTCAGACTACTGGTCAAGTTACAGCCTTTGGGTGTGATGAAAGGATAATAAAAGTCGTAAGAAAAAGACAGCCCGCCTGTCAGCAACCTGATTACTTTTTGGCACACAATGCAAGTAACGTGACATCAGGCTCTGGAAAGCAACTCCATTATCCTGCTTATAAAATTCTCAAAATCTTTAAGTTCCGAAGTTGCAAATTCATAAACCCGTTCATCGGAAACAAGCTGGTAAAGATGTACCATTCTGTTCCGAAAACCTACCATAGCTGAAAATGTTTCGTATTCTTGTCATCTTTTCACCCCTTAACAATTGATTCCAAAGCCTGACGGTAACGGGGGTAGTTTTCCGCCCGTTGTCTGCAAACTATTTCAATAAAGTCAGTAACCGCATCATCGTCACTGGTATAAATTAACCTGCCTTGACTTATCACCCTGTAAGCAAAAATTGCAGTGGCACGATTTAAGATAACAAGGTCAAAAGGGTGATTATTTAAAGGGGAAAGCTTCCCCAAAATTTTCCCCTGTATTTTTTCCAATTCTTTATCAGGGTATGAAATCCCCGGCTTCAGTATAAGGCCTACATCAATATCACTATCCTGACGGCACGGTCCCAGGATCGAACCGAAAAGGTACGCCCCCACAACTGTTTCCTGAGCTTGAAGTACAGGGATTAGCTTTTCTAAAATTAATGTTAGATCAACACGTATAAGTGAATTCAAATAAATTCTCTCCTTCGGACCCTTTTTTCTTCACGCCAAAAATGATCCAATGTAAGGACGCTGAAAATTCTGTCTCATTATACATTATTTACCATGGCATCGCAAGATAACTTTATTAGCGATTTCCAAAAGATCTTTTCGGTTCCCGCTTAATTAAACTGTGGAATCCGTCCTTCAACACACAGAGAAAGTCATGACCTTTTTCGTATGTCTATTTTGAATGTACCATTGGTAAGGGTATTGAGCTTGACGATCTGAGCGATTACAACATGGCCCGAGCGCTGGATAAGCTGGCCGAAAGAGGCCCCCAGGAGGTCTTCTCCACCCTGTGTCTTAAAGATCCTCTTTTTGTTGGTCCTATTTACCTGAAAAATCCCGGCCGTATCGAGGCGCTGGCTTATGTTTTGCTGATTGCTCTTTTAATCTTTGGCTTTCTGGAAAGGCGAGTGCGGGAAGCATTAAAAAGTGAAACAGAGCCGCTGATCATTCCGGGTAAGGTGAAAACCTTCCGTCCTACGGGAAAAAAGATACTGGCAAGCCTGGAGACCGTGCTAGTGATGACGACCCCCGATCCCTATCGCCGTGCTTTCTCCAGCAGGTATAAAATGCCGCGAGTCTTGAGTTTAGCTGGCTTTGAGCCGGATATTTATCTCAATATCCGGGATGGAACGTGATAAACACCTTGTCTACACTACATGATTTCCACAACGACATTACCGTCCTTTTGCTTACGGATCTCTACGTCGGGCTCGCCAAAGACCATGAACAGGTTGCCTGCCCCGGTCTTTTTCAGGAGCTCTTCACCCATGGCCAGGTCGGGATTCATTTTGGTGGGCAGGACCGTCAGGTTACCGTAACGCTTGGCCTCTTCGGAGACGTGGGGGTCGAAGGCAAAACCACAGACCAACAGCAAGTCGTAGCCAACACCCTGTACCGCCTCTTTGGCTGCTTCCTTTACCTGATACGGGCCAACCGTGCCCTGCTCCGGGCCGATGGAGACGGCGACGCGCTTCGTTTTAGCCCCGGCTTCAGTGTATTCGCCGGAGGCGTTCAGCCAGCTCCCGGCGTAGGGGTTAAGGGCATTGAACTTGAGCCGTTCGCCTTTCTTGGTGTTCTGGACGCCTGCCTTGCGCAGGTTGTCCAGGATCATGGCGGCAAAGTCCTGCTCCCGCTGCGCTTCCTGCTGGGTTGCGGCACTGTTAAGGTCTTCGTCGGTGGAGAGGACGCGGTGCGGTGAAAGGCTTTCCACGGTGAAGGGGCCGCTGACGCGAACAATGTAGATGGTCTGTACCTTACCCTTGAGGCCCTCCTTCTCCGCCAGGCTGGTCATGACCAGCAGCGAGTCGCCAAGTATCAGGCGATTCGACCATTTCCCCTCATGCCGGTAGAAGTCCACACGCTGGTCGAATTCTTCGGGCAGGCCGTTGAAGTCGCTGAAAAGGTTGAGCTGGCTCCCTCCCGGCTGCGTGCTGCGGGGCAGCGCGTCAATGAGCGCCTGGGGATGTATTTTTTCCTGGATGTAAATGGGTACCACAGGGACAGCGAGGTCTTCGCGGTCCTGTTCGTCCTTCCCCTGCCAGACCAGTTGGGGGTCAAGGGAGGGGTCACGGGGATAAAGCATGTTCTTGGGGGCGAACTCTTCCGCAGCGACGAAGTCGCGCAGCTCCTTACTCCGATTTTGGCCTTGACAGCTTCAATGCCGGAAATCCAGACGCGGGCCGCTTCGTCACGCTGTTTGGCCTCAATGCGCTCATCGCCCGCAAGCTTTTCGTCCTCACCGTCAGGTTTGCGGCGGTAGCAGTGATGGGCTTCGTCATTTATGACGATAATATTTCTCTTGTTACCGAGTTCACGGCAGACGCGTCGCACCATCTGGTCGGGTGTTTCAGTGAAGACACCTGTTTCGCCTCCGGAGAGTATGGTCTTGGTGAGCTTGCCGGCAGCGACCTTCTCGCGCAGTTGGAAGGCGTGAAAATTCGTGATCAGAATCTTGGCCCGGCCAAGCTGCTCCTGCCATTGGGCCGGGATAATCTCACGCTGGCGGTAGTAGTTCTGCGGATCGTTGGGGAGCAATACGCGCAGACGATCACGGATGGTAATGCCGGGCGTCACAATGAGGAAGGTGTCGGAGAAGCGGCCGTCCTGTGGATTGGCCAGTTTGTTCAGGGTGTGCCAGGCGATGAGCATGGCCATGACAACGGTCTTCCCCGAACCGGTGGCCATTTTAAACGCCGTGCGAAGCAGGCCGGGGTTCGCAGTGTTGTTTGCCTCGCGCAGTGTGTTTTCAATCCAGGCATCCCCGTACTTTCGGGCCACCTCCGTAATGTAGATGGCAGTTTCAAGCGCTTCGATCTGGCAGAAGAAGAGCTTCTTCTCGCGGCCGGGGTCATTCCAATAGGCCAGCAACTGGCTCGTCGTGGGAGTTACGCCCACGTAGCCGCCCTGACGCCAGGTTTTCACACGGTCCCGTATCTGGTTAACCAGTTTGTTTTCTTCAATGCGGTCTTGTGTCCACTCCGTATCAAAGAGGTGCTGTTGTTGTTCGGCTTTTTTCTTTTTGGGCTTGGCGATGGGGATGAAGTAGGAGCTGATACGGCGGCCGTTAACGATTTCATTGGTAATACCCTCGTCGGTAAAGCGGAAATGGCGGTTTGGCTCGCGATAGGGCGAATTGATGACTGGATTCTCTATAACTACTTGTTTCATGGGGATTCTCCTCGCAAGACATTTTCCCTCAGCTTGTACATAATTTATTGCTTTCGTTAATGGGAGTGTGGCTAGCGCGTGTATTTTTTACACTAGCGTGAAAGTGCTATTATCCTGTAGTTTGCGTTAAGGATATATTCGTCCATTTTGCCCGGAAACATACAGCATCTGCCAGCATATAGGCAAGATACATATAATATTCTGCAAATAGCGAAATATTCCTTTGTAGAATAGTTTTGTTTTTTAGCAAATGCAAAATAAATTGCCGAATATATCGCCAAGGTGCCTGTGATATTGGGAACCAAGATGCACGTAGCCTGCCCTGGCTGGTAGAGCTGCTGGCCCGTTTTTACAGGCTGGACCTGGCGGCGGTGCGCCGGCACACCGGCAGGCTGCTGGGGTTACGTCATCATATTCCTTTGCCCCTGGCCGATGGGCTGGTGCTGTTGCCCGTGAAAGTGCGCCAGGCGGCGGCGCTAGGAGAAAATACAGCCGGTTATGTGAATCTATTACAGGTGAAGAGTGTGGAGGCGGTAGAGAGAAGAAATGGGGCAAGTGGTGCTGCGACAGATATAGACCCGGAGAATTCACATGACGCTGCTCCATCGTCTATCGACCAAATCCTTTCAGCGGCAGGCGATCCGGCGTTGGGCCGTTCCCGAATTACCTGCCGCGGCGGCCTGGTCATCTACTGCCTGAATACAGCCGCCACCGTCAAAGCGAAACTGCGCCAGGGGGAGACGGCACGCCAGGAGCTGCTGCAGCGACAAAAGTTTACGGTGCCGCCGGCCACTCATTTCAGCGGCCTGGACAGTGAAGGCCTGCAAATAGGAGACACCCAACAAGCAATAGAGGTTCTTAGCCGAATTAACTATTATCGGCTGAGTGCCCATATGCTTACCTATAAGGTTGACAATACATTTCTGGACGGGGTTTCTTTTAAGGATGTCTACGATCTCTATGAATTTGATAAAAGAATCCGTAATATGATCATGGGTGTATTGGAAACCATTGAGGTTGCCTTTAGAACACATATTACGTATTTAATTGCTCACAAATACGGAGCAACAGGCTATATGGATGCAAAAAACTTTTTCAATGGACAGATTCATGAGGAGATGATGATCCAATTGGACCAGATCCAGATCCAGGATGTAAGCAGACAAAACCGCCAACCCTTTCTCATGAAGACACATGAAGGGTTGAAATGGTTTATCAGCTTTAGAGGAAATTCATGAAAAATGTGGAATTTTGTAAAAGTAAGAGTTTTTACTTCCGGAGGATCTGGTATGGTCCGGGAAAATTACAAACAAGGAAATAATAAAATCCACTTACTTGTGGAGAACATGCCGGATGCTTTCGCCTATCACCAGATAGTCGTGGACAGCGATGGGAACCCTGTTGACTACATATTTCTCGGTGTCAACGCGGCTTTTGAAACCATGACGGGTTTAAAAAAGGACGATATCATCGGTAAAAAAGTTACAGAAGTACTGCCGGGAATCGCGGATTCAGATTATGACTGGATCGGAATTAAAGTTAATAAAGTTATGGAGAGATGATATGGCCATACCATGCCTTTGGTTGGCAAAAAGTGCTGTGAGGCCTATCATAAACGCACGGTTCAATGTAATCCATGCCCTTCGCTAACGGCCATGGAGCGTAAAGAATTATCTGTTGAAGTGGTACCCCTGACAGGAGAAAAGGGACCGGAAGGATGGTCGGAGTTATTCTCCTACCCCTTGCCCGATGATAGCGGCAATGTTACCGGAGTTGTCGAATTTGTCCGTGACATCACCGAGCGCAAGCAGGCAGAAAAAGCACTACGGGAAAGCGAGGAAAAATTATTATATGCCCAGTATATCTCAAAAATAGGAGATTTTACTTTTGACATTACTTCGGGTATGATCACGTGGTCTGATGGGATGTATCAATTACTGAAATACGATAGAGACGAAGATTTTGATTTAAATAAAATTAACACCCTTATTTATCATCCGGATGATTTAGAAAGAATCTCAAAGTGGTTAAAAGACAGTATCGCTCAGGGAAATGAAAATATCACTCCCATAGAATATTGTGCGGTGCATATGATCTTACCGTACTGGAGGTTGTAAGGAAGGAAGGGGAAGGGCGGTTTAGATTTCCCTTTAATGCTGCTTTCCGCCAGTTTACCGCGGGGCCGAATTATACTGTGGAAGCCGGGGATGTTTTAATTGTCTATGCAGAAAGGGAATCTTTAAACAGGCTAATCGAGGATACGGGCTTGCATAAAATAAAGCCGGTTGCGCAACCCAAATTCCAGCTCGAAGGCTCAAATATGGCCGAGCTTATACTTACTCCCCGGTCCCGCTTATATAACCATTCACTAACGGATATTCACTTTAGAGACAAATATGGATTGACTGTTTTAGCGCTCAAACATCAATACAGGGAGCCCATACGTCCTGCTGCGGATGAGCAGATCTCCTATGGCGATGCTTTGCTTGTCCATGGAAAGTGGAAAGATATTGACATCCTGTCCAAAGAAAAAAACGACATCATTGTCCTCGGCCATGCGGTACAACCTGCCACACACGAGCAAAATTTTCATGCCGTCGTTGCGTCGTTCATCCTTATATGGATGTTGCTTATGTTGGTTTTTGAGTGGCTTCCCCCGGTTGTTACCGTGGTTATTACAGCTTTGCTGATGCTTTTGACAGGTTGTGTAAGAAACACGGACCAGGCTTACCGCTCTGTGAACTGGCAGACAGTGGTGCTTATTGCCGCCATGCTGCCCATGGCTACGGCACTGGAAAAAACAGGTGGCGTGGCGTTTATGTCCGAAAGATTAATTTCCTCACTGGGAGCGATTGGTCCCCTGGCAGTGCTGGCAGGTCTTTATGTCATTACTTCTGCTTTCAGCCAGTTTATCAGCAATACGGCCACAGCCGTATTATTGTATCCCGTGGCTATTTTAACAGCGCAGCAGATGGGAGTCAGTCCTGTGCCCATGGTCATGGCTGTTGCTTTTTCTGCAAGCATGGCTTTTGCAACTCCCGTGGCAACACCCCCCAATGCCATGGTTATGGCAGCAGGTAAATATACTTTTTTTGATTTTGTGCGGGTTGGCGTTCCCCTGCAGGTTATAATTGCCTTTATTGCCGTATTGTTTATACCCCTGTTTTTCCCCTTTTAGACGAGGACAACTGATTTACAATCAATCCCGCCGATTTCCCAAACCCCTAACACTGCTTTAACCTGCTGCCTCAACGTGATTAATCGGGACCTAATTTTTAAAGTGTCCCGAGATTTTGCGGTACACCAGGAAAGCTGTCCCGGCCAAAAGCAAAATAAACAGCAGCATAAACAGGCCGACCAGGTTAAAAAAGGCGGTCAGGGGGCTCTTTTCAAAAAATCTTTTAATGTCCGGCAGGCGTTGGATCATTTGCATGGCTTCCGACATGGTGAAGGTCTCTTTACGGCCGACACATAAAACATATTTTCCTTCATTATGCGGATTAGATACCTTTATGCGGTATAACCCCGGCGGGAGCGGTTTGTCTGTTGCAGGCCCCTTATAATAGTTGTCGCCGGCAAAAGGTTCATAAAATGTTTCCCAGTCGTATTGCGCCCCCTCCAACCCATATAAACGGATACTTTGTTTGTCCACCACCTTAAAAACCTCGTAAAAATACACATACCCATTTTGTACTGACACCATACAAGGATAATTATTTTTTTTAGCAGCCAAAATTATTAATTTTAACCGCAATAAGAACTAAGGATCTATCTCACACGGTCTGCTGTCCCCTATGCCCCTAACCCGTTTGAAAAAAATTTAAAAACACTATTGACATATAAAATAAAGCATGGTACATAAAAGTTAGCACTCGCGGGGCGAGAGTGCTAACTTTTCGCCCTTATTAAAAAAATGTTACCATTTAATTGCAAGGGAGAGATGTACATGGCAAGAAAACAATTTAAAGCAGAGTCAAAAAGGCTGTTGGATCTACTGATTAACTCAGTTTATACGCATAGGGAAATTTTTTTAAGAGAACTCATTTCTAACGCCAGCGATGCTATTGACAAAATTTATTACAAAGCATTAACAGATGATTCTGTGAGCTTTGATAAAGATTATTATATTAAAGTAGCTATTGATAAACCAAACAGAATATTGAAAGTTTCAGATACGGGTATTGGCATGACAAAAGAGGAGCTTGATGATAATCTTGGCGTAATAGCCAAAAGTGGATCCATGATATTCAAAAATGAAAATGAACTAAAAGATGGGCATGAGATAATCGGGCAATTTGGTGTGGGGTTCTATTCTGCATTTATGGTAGCTGATACTGTTACCGTGATAAGTAAAGCCTTTGGCAGCAATGAAGCTTTCATGTGGGAATCCAAAGGGGTAGAGGGTTATACTATTAGACCATGTGAAAAAGATTCATTTGGTACGGATGTTATTCTCAGCATCAAAGAGAATGCAGAAGATGAAAAATTTGATGATTACCTTGAGGAATACAGAATAAGATCCATTATTAAAAAATACTCTGATTTTATCAGATATCCAATAAAAATGGATATAACCGGAAGAAGACTAAAAGAAGGCAGTGAAAAAGAATACGAGGATTATACAGAGGAACAGATTGTAAATAGTATGGTTCCTATCTGGAAAAAGAATAAAAACGAGCTGAATCAGGACGATTATGACAACTTCTATTCCGAAAAGCACTACGGCTTTGACAAACCAATAAAGCATATTCACATCAGTGTTGAAGGTGCTGTGAGTTATAACGCAATTTTATTTATTCCGGAAAAAATTCCATATGATTTCTATACAAAAGAATATGAAAAGGGCCTGGAGTTGTATTCAAATGGTGTGATGATTATGAACAAGTGTGCAGAATTATTGCCGGATTATTTTAGTTTCGTAAAAGGAATGGTGGACTCGGAAGATTTGTCTCTCAACATATCGCGAGAGATGTTGCAACATGACAGGCAGTTGAATCTGATCGCTAAAAATATCAAAACTAAAATAAAAAATGAGTTGGATAACATCTTAAAAAATGAGAGGGATAAATATGAAAAGTTCTATAAATCCTTTGGGAGACAACTGAAATATGGCATTTACAGCGAATTTGGCAGAAATAAAGATGTCTTACAAGAATTACTGCTGTTTTATTCATCAACCGAGAAAAAAATGGTCACTTTGGATGAATATGTTTCCAGAATGCCGGAAGAGCAGAAATATATTTATTACGCTGCAGGTGAATCAAATGAGAGAATAGAGAAACTGCCACAAACAGAGCTTGTGGCGGATAAAGGGTATGAAATACTCTACTTTACGGATGATATTGATGAGTTTGCCATAAAAATGATTGCAACATATAAGGACAAGGAATTCAAATCTGTATCAAGCGGTGACTTGGGAATTGAAATGGAAGAAAATAAAAGTTGCTCCGGCTCTGACAATCAAAATTACCAGGAACTGTTTGAGCAGATGAAAAATATTTTGACGGATAAGGTTAGTAATGTCAGGGCCTCTAAAAGGTTAAAAAATCATCCTGTATGCCTGTCAAGCGAAGGTGAACTCTCGATCGAGATGGAGAAGATACTAAAATCCCTGCCAACTAATCAGCATGTAAAGGCGGACAAAGTATTAGAAATAAACACAAATCATGAAGTTTTTAGATCATTGAAAGAAGCTTACGAAAAAGATCAGGAAAAACTTAAACTATATACAGATTTGTTATATAATCAGGCCCTCCTTATTGAGGGCTTACCGATAAATGATCCGGTGGAATTTACAAACAATATCTGTAAAATAATGAAATAGAGCCTTACAATTATGGGGACAGGGACACCAACAATTATGGGGACACCAAACAATTATGGGGACACCATACTTAATTATTGCTTTGTATGTAATGTTTGTGGTATAATATGAATATGGCAAGAATAGCAAGAGTAGTGGCACCCGGTGTGCCCCACCACATCACACAACGAGGTAACCGCCGTCTCCGAACTTTCTTTCACGAAGAAGATTATTTAGAGTACCTTAAACTGATGGCGCATTGGTGTTCCCACTGGAAAGTGGAAATTTGGGCATATTGTCTGATGCCGAACCATGTACATTTAATAGCAGTGCCGCCATCAAAAGAAGCTCTGACTGGTGCTATCGGGGAAGCCCACCGCCGCTATACGCGTCGGGTAAATACAAGGGAGGGCTGGAGCGGGCATTTATGGCAGGGACGCTTCTCCTCGTTTCCAATGGATGAGGCCCATCTCTATATTGGCGCACGTTACATAGAACTTAACCCTATACGTGTGGGATTTGTTAAGGAACCGTGGCAGTACCGTTGGAGCAGTGCCGCGGCGCACACGCAGGGGCGGGACGATGTATTGCTACGGGCCAAGCCGCTATTAGATATGTTTGGTGATTGGCGGGAATATCTTTCCAAAGGCATTTCTTCCGAGGAAGCGGAAGATTTTCGGTGTCACGAGAGAACGGGTCGTCCGCTAGGGGACGAGATATTTCTCGCCAGCCTTGAGGAAACATTAGGGCTGGATTTAAGACCACATAAGCCCGGTCCAAAAGGACCTCGGAAGAAAAAAGAAATTTAGCAGCAAAATCATAATTCGGTATGGTGTCCCCATAATTAC
>QZJM01000076.1 GCA_003605065.1 Dethiobacter sp.
AATTAATGCCTGCAAAGATCATAAAAACATCAAACAATTCTCAAAATGCTCGAGATTAACGAAGGAGATGTATAACCAGGTTAGTTCTCGCTGGGGTGAACTGGATCTTCAAGGCGATCCTCCTGTAATTAATTATTTTGAAGAATAATTTTTAAAAGATAAAAATTTCAAAATTATGAGGTGATTATAAAAATGCCCAAAGATTTAAAAGAATTTTTGGAGAAGGTAAAATCTGAAACTCCAGAGGGCTGCGTGGAGATAACACGTGCTATTGATCCACAACAATATGAAGTTACAGCGATTCTAGAACATCTAACTTTGAAGAAAAGGTTTCCATTAGTGAAATTTACCAATCCTAAAAACTTAAGAGGAGAAGATGCAGGAATACCAATAGTATCCAATGTTTTTGCAGAAAGGGAAAGGTGTGCCTTAGCATTAGACTGGCCTAGAGACCAGTGTGAACTTCCGCTTAGCTTGGAATACGCGCGTTTAGAGCGTGAAAAGATAACGCCGCAAGTTATAGCTAGAAATGAAGCGCCAGTTAAAGAAGTAATTTTGCGGGGAAGTCAAGCGGATCCATCTCTATTACCCGGGGTACGTCACTACGAAATGGACCTTAGTCCTGTTTTTACTATGGTTCTGGTAATGAAAGATCCAGATACCGGTATTTACGATATTTCTTTTGCCAAAACGTTTTATAAGGGTTCCTTAAGGCTTGGTGTAGCTATTCATACCCCGCATCTAGAACGTATTCTGGATAAGTACGAAAAACGTGGCCAGCCTGCTCCCGTTGTCAATGTCCTCGGTCACCATCCGGCCTTTTATCTGGGTTCTTTAGCTCTTACTTCTTATGATTCGGATGATTATGCCAGTATTGGTTCGTTCTTACGTGAACCTCTTCGTTTAGTAGAATCAGAAACTTGGGGGAACAATTTCATGGTTCCGGCCGATGCAGAGATCTTAATTGAGGGTGAGATTATTCCTGGAGCCAGAGAAATTGTTGATCCTTTTGGTGAAGTAACTAAACATTATCAGGCCCAATGTATCCGTCAGGCAATGAATGTAACGTGTATTACCAGACGTAATGATGCTATTATGCAGGATATCTTTTCAGGACATGAAGGGCACTGGAACTTGGGCGCTATTCCCAAGGAAGGAAGCGTTTTCAATGCTGTGCAGAACAGATTGGGTAATGTAACTGCAGTACATATGCCTCACTCGGGTGTGGGACGGCTGGCCTGTTATATTGCTATTGATAAGAAGCGAGAGGGAGACGGCAAACTGGCAGGTTTATCAGCGCTTCTGGAATCATGGACATTTCAGGTCGTTGTAGTAGTAGACAAAGATGTGGATGTCTTCAATGAGAAAGAGGTTATTTGGTCTTTACTTACCATGGTAGATCCTAAACGTGATATTACAGTAATTAATAACGTTCATACTGTATTCACTACAGCTCTTGGACACAATAAGATTGTTATTGACGCGACTAAACCTTTAGACAAAGCTTTTCCTGAACGTTTCAAAGTTCCAGAAAGCGCTATGCAAAAAATTAAATTAGAAGAGTGGCTTAGTTAAAGAAAGCTAAAAGGGAGGTATGGTAGTTTATGGAAAGAATTTTTTGGGTAATATGCCCGAAATGCGGTGGACGTTTTTGCTGTGATTATGAATTACGTCATTCTAATCTTAAGTTAATATGTCCATTCTGTGAAGAACAGTTCCTTGATTCTGAGAGCAAAGAGATTGATGAACGTACTTAAAGAGAAAAAGAATAGAGATAAGTTGATGATTGTTAAAGAATGGAAGCCACTTTAAAAAAAGGAGCACAAAAACAGTGCAGGTTTATTCATGTGATGTTTTATGCCTGGGGGGAGGCGGGGCGGGTGTAACAGCTGCAATAACAGCCGCTGAATGTGGCGCAGATGTAATCAGGGCTTAGGCACTGCCCTTAAAGAAATAAGAGAGATTGAAGAAGCTTCCGGTGATATGATGATATCACCCCAGTTACTGTATAACAAAGATCTTTTACATGCCCTGGAATTAAAACAAAACCGGGTTATCTTTTGCTACAGCGGACTCTGCACGTACCGTATCGTTTTTGGTGTCTTGGGCATTTTCCCCCGCCAGCTGGTAGACCGTGATGGGTTTGCTCTTGCCTTTTACAGTGATTTCACCCATCGGCTCCAGGGGCAGGCGCCCGGCGACCTCTTCGTACACCGCTTCGCTGACCAAAACCTGCCCGGGTTTGACATTAGACTCCGGGCGTGCGGCCAGGTTGACAGCATCTCCGATAGCTGTGTATTTCATGCGGTTTTCCACCCCGATATTCCCTACCACGGCCTCCCCGGTATTAATCCCGATGCCGAAATGCAGGGTTACGCCGGACATTTCCATAACCCTTTGCTGCAGGGCTGCTCCCTATTCGGTGATAGCCTTTGCTGCTTTTACGACCCAGAGGGCATGATCCTCCAATAGCAAGGGAGCGTTGAAGAGGGCTATGACAGCATCACCGATGAACTTGTCTACCGTTCCCCTGTTTTCAAAGATGCAGCGGGTAACGATATCAAAATATTCGTTAAGGACACTTACAACGCCTTCCGGAGGAAGCGGAATAGGTGTTATAAAGGAAACCGGTTTGAGGAAGCCCCGAATCTCGCAAAGTTTTCAGGATATTTAGATAATTGCAGGAAACTATTAAATTATGGAGAATAGTACAATAGTTTATGCATACTTTTAACCCTTTGCAGTGGTAGTAATATTTCCGAATCCCTCGAACTAACGGGCTTAAAAGAATGGATGCTTACTGATCTTTCCACCATGTAATGATAAACTCCGGAAACAGCAATGCCGCTTAACAGGGTACAACACAGGGCTGTATAATCGAGCACGTAAGGCTGTGTAATTTCAAATATCTTATGCCAATGGGAATTAGGAGGTCAGCGACCGTGTTTGGGAAAGGATGGATTTGTGTCTGCCTGATTTTAATAGCTTTAGTAATGATGGGCTGTGCAGGTACGCCGGAATCAGTTCCTGAATCTGCTCCTGCTGAAAAGGGAGTTTGCACCAGTGGATGAACAATATGAGGAACAAAACGGAGAGGAAACATGGCCTCCGGATCAAAAACAACAAACGCCCCTTATTTTCAAATTAACGGCTTTAATTGTCTTAGCAGCTTTTGCCGCCTTTGCCCTGGGGAACTTATTGCACGTTTTTACCCTGCCCTCTCTTGATTTTTTGATTGAATCCCGAAGATTAAGACAGGATCCCCTTGTACAGGAGCTTCAGCAGGCAGTAGTACAGGTCCAGATAGCGACCCGGGGCAAAATTAACAGGGAGCAAAGGGGAACGGGTTTTAATATCCGGTCCGATGGTTTAATTGTAACCAATCGTCATCTGGTTAAAGATGCAGCCTCCATCACCGTTTTATTCCCGGGCCGGAGGGCCTACCAGGCCGTTTACTGGTCTTCCAGCTCCGCTGCCGACCTGGCCATCATCGGCCTAAAAGGGCAAAACCTCCCCGTTGTGGCCCTGGAAGAATCCCTTCCTGTGATTGGGGAAAAGGTCATTATCATTGGTAATCCCCTCAACTTTATTAAGGTGGTGATGCGCGGGGAGGTTACAAACTACTGGCAGGTGGACGAATTACCTGAACCCCTGCTGGAAATAAATGCGCCTATCCAGCGCGGCAGCAGCGGCAGCCCGGTCTTTAACGAGAAGGGCAGGGTTGTAGCCGTTATTTTTGCCACCGTGGAAGGCAGAAATAAAGAAGAGACCAGGGGGCTGGCATTACCGGCAGCCCTGCTGCAGGATCTCCTGGAATAAATTTAAAGAATGAAAAAAGGCAGGCGCGTAACCTGCCTTTTTAAAATGGCTGGAAAGGCAATTATCAGTACGTCCACTACGTCAAATGCAGTAGGAATAATTGAAACCCGGCAGAAACCAAAAGGGACCGGGCTCTTAGAGTTCTGCTATGGCCAGGATTTCCGGAACCACTTCTTCTTTATTTATAGCCATAATATGAACCCCGTCACAGATGGAGTCCTTTTTCAGGGCGGCGACCATGCGGCCGGCGATCTCGATGCCCTTTTTAAGTGCGCCGCTCTTGGGTGCGCCTGCCAGTTCATCGATCAGATCTTGCGGTACATTAATGCCGGGGACGTTATCGGTCATATACTTTGCCATTCTGGCTGAGGAGAGCAGGACAATTCCTGCCAGGATTTTAACGGGAAACTGGCGGGCATACTGCATGGACTTGGCAAATTTGTCGAGGTCGTAGATGGCCTGGGTTTGAAAAAACTCAGCTCCGGCTTCAACCTTTTTTTCGAACTTGATCAGCTGAGGTTCAATTGGATTGGCTTCAGGGGTGACTATGGCCCCGGCACAGAACTCCACAGCTCCATCAAGATCGTTGCCTCCGGAATCCTTACCTGTTTCCATCTGCCGGATTGTCCGGAGCAGCTGTACCGAATCGAGGTCAAAAATCCCTTTGGCTTCTTTGTGATCGCCAACCGGGACAGCGTCACCTGTTAAACAAAGTACATTTCTTACGTTCCTGGTGTAGGCCAGGAGCAGCTCAGCCTGAAGTGCAAGCCGGTTGCGGTCACGGCAGGTAACCTGCAAAATTGGTTCGCCGCCTTTTTCTTTTATGGCCAGGCATCCACCGATAGAAGGGAAACGCATGACTGAACTTTGGTGGTCAGTAACATTTAAGGCGTCCACCCTGGTTTTAAGAAGATCAATATGATGAAGCATTTGTTGGATGTTTGTTCCTTTTGGCGGACCGATTTCACTTGTAACCACAAATTTACCGGAATTTAGGGCTTCTTTGAAATTTGAGAGCATCATTCCTCACCTTTTTCTATCCTAAATTAATAATCCTCGGCCTGGGTACTACCTGGTAATTCTTGGGGGGATGATACTTCCTCATCAGGTCAAGCCTGCCCTGCTCTTTTAATCGTTGGTAAATGAGAGTGAAGGCGCAATCTTTTTCTTTATCCACTTCACACCTGCCGTTATTGGTCCCGCCACAGGGACCATTCAGCAATCCTTTATTACATGCTGTTAAAGGGCAAATACCGGCCGTTTCCCCCAGGACGCACTGACCGCACTGGGCACAGGCTTCATAAAAGCTGCCGGGGCTGTCTTCCATACCTATAAACAGGGTATCCAGTGCCGGAATCACCGCTTTATTGTTAAGGTATGAGTTTACACGGTGTACACCCAGGGCACAGGCCATTACCAGTGAACAATTGGCATTCTTAATGGCTCCTTCGTTTTCCCTGGCAGCCGCCTCGGTCATCTCATCACAGGCAGTGGGGATAACTGTCCATCCTGTTACTAACTTGCCCGTTTCCTGCAGGCGGTTTTTCATATCCAGGACTTCATCTCTCCCCCCGGTCCTGGCCATGGTAGCACAGGTGCCACAGCCAATAATATATACCCTGTCAAACCGATCCAGCAGCTGTACTACTTCGCTAAAAGGCTTTTGCCTTGTAATGGATTTCATAATAAACCTCCCTCATCTTTCCAGATCACATCTTAAACATCGGGTAGGTTCCTGCCTGGCCTTTTCTTCGGAAAACCCCAATTCTGTTTCCTTAAAAGTGTGTTTTCTCTCCGGGAGAGGAAGCGTGGGCATTTCCGGCCTGAATTGAGGTTCCCAGGTCTCCTCTTCTCCTGCGGCTGCTGCTTTTTCCATAGCGCTTTCCTCCATAACGTCAGGCCTCAGGTCGTACATTTTAACCCTGGAAGTATCTCCTTTAAGATATTTGTCAATGGCCATGGCTCCTCTTCTTCCTGCAGCGATGGCATCGATAACCATGCCCGGCCCCAAGACAAAATCCCCTCCGGCAAATACCCCGGGGACATTGGCAGCCAGCCTGTTCTCATCGACAGCCAGCGTTTCAGTATATTCCGCTTCGGAAACGGGCATTTCCTCTATGGAGCGCCGGTAAAAAATATTTACTTCTTCGGAACCAAGGCGAAAAGCAGTGCGGGCCGTATCCAGGGCAACGTTGCCGCCGCCGATGACGGCGATGCGGCGCCCGGTTTTAACCGGCTTGCCGACTTTTACATCCCTTAAAAATCTCAGGCCATAAAAGAAACCGTCCAGGTCTTCCAGTTCGCCGGGTATGCCGATGCGCTGGCTTCTCTGCGCGCCGGCGGCAATGAAAACGGCCTCATAACCGCTTTTTCTAAGATCTTCGATGGTAAGGTTGATATTAAGGGGGGCATTGTATTTAATTTCCACACCGCGTTTGACAATGTAGTCTATCTCCTTCTCAATAACATCCTGGGGCAGGCGGAATTCGGGTATGGCTACGGAGAGCATTCCTCCACCTACGGGAAGGGCTTCGAAAACCGTTACCGGGTAGCCCGCCTGGGCCAGGAAATAGGCGCAGGACAGTCCACAGGGCCCCGCCCCTATGACCGCGACCCTTTTTTTATAGATTTGGGGGAAGGGCTCCGGTTGGGGCAGTTCATCAACATGCTCAAAATACCAGTCCGCAGCGAAACGCTTCAGCGCCCTGATAGCAACCGGATCGTCGAGTTCACCCCGGCGGCACCTGGCTTCGCAGGGATGATGACAGATGCGGCCGCAGATAGCGGGAAAGGGGTTGCGCTCCCTGATAGTCTCGATAGCCTTCAGGTATTCACCGGCGCCGATAAGGCTTACATACCTGGGAATATCAATTCCCACCGGGCAGGTATGCTGGCACGGTGAAACCATTAAGGAATCACAGACGGCAGCCGGGCATTTTTTCTCCACTATATGCGCTTTATATTCATCCATAAAGTACTTGAGGGTGGTAAGCACCGGATTGGGGCAGGTCTGCCCCAGGCCGCAGAGCGAGGTTTCCTTGACGGTCTTTGCTATTTTCAACAAGGTGTCCAGATCATCATCACGCCCTTTACCCTGGGTGATCCTGGTCAGGATTTCCAGCATTTGCTTGGTGCCCAGGCGGCAGGGGATGCATTTTCCACAGGACTCCGACTGGGTAAAACTCACAAAATACCTGGCAATTTCTACCATGCAAGTGGTCTCATCCATGACAACCATACCGCCGGACCCCATAATAGAGCCTAACTGGGCCAGATTTTCATATTCCACGGGGGTGTCCATAAAGCGGGCTGGAATGCAGCCTCCCGACGGGCCGCCTGTTTGTACCGCCTTAAACCGTTTACCGTGGGGAATACCGCCCCCGATATCAAAAATGATGGTGGATAACGGGGTTCCCATGGGTACCTCTACCAACCCGCTGTTGGTAATCTTGCCGGTGAGGGCAAACAGGGCCGTTCCCTTGCTTTTCCCTGTACCGATACCGGCAAACCATTCTGCTCCGCGATCGATGATTACGGGAACGGAGGCCAGGCTTTTGACATTGTTGATAATGGTGGGTTTTCCATCCAGGCCCGATTGGGCGGGGAAAGGAGGACGGGGACGAGGCATACCCCTGCGGCTCTCGATGGAAGCGATTAAAGCTGTTTCCTCTCCGCAGACAAAGGACCCGGCGCCCTCCTTGACATGTATGATAAAGTTAAAGCCCGAACCTAAAATATTTTCTCCCAGAAAACCTTTATTACGGGTTTGTTCCAGGGCGATGCAAATCCTCTTAACGGCCAGGGGATATTCGGCGCGGACATAGATATAACCCTCGCTGGCCCCGATGGCATAGCCGGCAATAATTAACCCTTCAATAAGAGCGTGGGGGTCCGCCTCCAGTATGGAGCGGTCCATAAAAGCACCCGGGTCGCCTTCATCAGCGTTGCAGATGATATACTTTTTCTCTCCAGGGGCGCTGCGGCAGAACTGCCACTTTCGCGCGGTGGGAAAGCCGGCACCGCCGCGGCCGCGCAGGCCGGACCTGTTGATCTCCTCGATAACTTCTTCAGGAGTCATTTCCAAAAGAGCCTTTTGCAGGGCCCGATATCCTCCTGCAGCAGTACAGTCCTCAATTTTTTCCGGGTTAATTCGTCCACAATTGCGCAGGATGACCCGCTGCTGTTTTTGATAAAAATTTACCCCGGCGTAATGAGGGATGGCTTTACCCGTTGCCGGATCACGATAAAAAAGGCGCTCCACAGGAATGCCATCCCGAAGGTGTGAGTTTACAATATCGGGCACATCCTCAACCTGCACATTGGAATAAAAAATACCGTCCGGCTCAACAACTACACTTAAGCCCTGCGAACAGAGACCGTGACCGTGGCAGCCGCTGAATTCCACCCCTGCATTTTTTAAGCCCTGCCGGGCCACCTCCTTTTTAAGTTCCTCGTAAATGATGTCAGATCCCATGGAAAGACACGGTGTCTCCTGACATACAAGGATTTTGCGATGGTTCAACATGACTTTATCCCCCATTCCTCTTAAACAATTGCCCTAACTTTTTGGGGTTTATGTTGCCATAAACCTGATTCCCAATGACTATATTGGGAGCCAGGGCACAAACACCGATGCAGGCCACTGTTTCCAGTGTGTACTCCATGTCGGCGGTGGTTTGATCTTCTTCAATTTGCAGGTGCTGTTTCACCAGCTTCAAAATAGTTTTGCCTCCACGAACATGGCAGGCCGTACCCCGGCATACCCGCACCACATTTTTTCCCCGGGGTGTGGTATAAAGCTGGGAATAGAAGGAAATAACTCCCTGGACTTCACTGGGGAAAAGCCCCAGGGATCCGGCGATTAACGGTATAAACTGGGGAGGAATATGGCCAAACTCGTTTTGGATTTTCTGCACCAGTGGAATCAAGGCCCACTTCTGACCGCTGTACTCCGCTATGATTTCCTTTATTCCGGCCAGCAGGTCATCCTCTGAGATAGTCTTGATTTCATTCATGATCGTCTATCCTTTCTATCCTTACATTACATGCTTTAAATGAAGGCGTTTTGGTCTCCGCATCCAGGTTGATTTTAAACAGCCTGGCGGCGGGAGTTTCCGGGAATGAACCCGGCAGGGACACTATTCCTTCCGGGAGGGCGTCAGTAATGCTGACTGCGGCAGTCAATTCGGCCGCAGGTGAAATAATTCTGACCTTTTCCAGGGGGCTGAGGCCAAGCTTTTTAGCATCAGCTTCGTTAATCCTGATAAAAATGTGCGGGGAAAACTGCTGTAACCGCCAGGCCCTTGAACTCCTGGTGCCGGTTCCAAAATGGTACAGTGAAGCTTCTGTGAGCAGAGTAAGAGGATAATCTCCATTGGTCTCTTTTTCGCAGGGGTTATACTCTGCCGTTGAAAAACGGGGAAACCCCTTTAAAGACTGCCATCTGTAGCTGCGCTTTTCCCAGAAGCCCCATTCCTTCTGGTATTTTCCTTCTGAATCCAAATAGCCTTCATATAAAGGCACCAGCTCTTCAATTTCCTCCATAACCTGTTGGATAGAGGAAAAGGGTAGGGGGTGATCCATTTTATTGGCCAGCCGCAAAATTATTTCCCAGTCCGGCAGGCATTCACCGGCAGGTACAACTGCTTTTCTGACCCGGCCTGTTTTTCCCTCGAAGTTGGTAAAAGTTCCCTCCTTTTCTGCAAAGCTTGCGGCAGGGAGAACTACAGCGGCCAGCCTGGCTGTTTCAGTCAGGAATAAATCCTGTACGGCCAGGAAATCAAGGGAAGATAAAGCTTCTCTGATCAAATCTGACTGGGGGAAGCTCAGAACGGGATTTTCGCCGACAATATACAAGCCTTTGATCTTTCCTGCTTTTATTTGTTCCATAATTTCCAGTGCCGTTAGCCCGGGGTTAGCCGGTAGGTTCACTCCCCAATGCTCTTCAAACTTTTTCTTTACCCCGAGATCTTCCATGCTTTGATACCCGGGGAGGAAATCGGGTAACACCCCCATATCACAGGCACCCTGGCCGTTGTTATCCCTCTGCAGGGCATAAATCCCGCCTCCCTTGCGCCAGATGTTTCCGGTTAATATGGCCAGGTTGGCAAGGGCTTTGACCTTGTCGGTTCCCCCTGTATGCTGGGTGATTCCGGTGCCGTAGACTATGGCGGCCTGGTCTGCCAGGGCATAAAGACGGGCTGCGGAGTGAATTTCTTCCTTTTTAATGCCGGTAAGGGTTTCTGCATACTTCAGGGAGTATTTTTCCAGTGCCCCGGGCAAAGCCTCAAAGTTATCTGTCTTGCGGGTAACAAATTCTTTATCCATTAAGCCTTCGTCCATAATTACCCGGGACATGCTGTGGAGCAGGGCCAGGTCGGTGCCAACTTTGGGGCGTAACCAGAGGTGGGCGAAAGAAGAAAGCTTTGTTCGCCGGGGATCGATTAAAATTAGTTTAGCCCCCCGGAGTTTCATGGCGCGTTTGATGGCATAGTTAACCCGGGAAGCTGAAGCTGCAGGGTCGGTCCCGATAGCCACGATCACTTCTGACTGCTCCAGGGCCTCGAGGTAGTTTGTAGTCCCGGGAAAACCGATGGAGGCGCCGAGACCCAGGCGGGTGGCAGAGTTGTACAGGCGGCTGCTGTTGTCGATATTATTGGTGCCCAGAACTGTTCTGGTAAATTTCTGTAAGAGGTAATTCTCTTCATTGGTACACTTTACGGCGCCAAGGACAGCCAGGCTGTCGGGGCCGTATTGTTCTTTGATGAGCTTCAAGGCCTTAGCTGTCTCTTCCAGAGCCTTTTCCCAGGATGTCTCCTGGAAAGCACCGTTCACTTTAAGCAGCGGTTTTTTTAACCTATCCGGGCTGTGGATAAAATCATAGCCATAACTTCCTTTTACACAAAGTGTACCTTCGTTTTCCGTATCTACTTTACCCGGCCTGACCGCCACAACGTAATTATCCTTAACCTCCAGGGAAATACTGCAGCCGCAGCCGCAGTAGGGACAGGTTGTATTAACAAGGTTTTTTGTTGTCCCCTGATAAACTCTCTTTTTCTCCATTAATGAACCTGTCGGGCACAATGCTACACAGACTCCACAAAATGTGCACTCGGAATTTTCCAACGGGTAATTGTTCAGCGTTGCCGGCCTGGTCATAAATCCCCGCTGGAAATAGTCTATGGCACCTTCTACTACTAATTTCTGACAGGCTCGAACGCATTTGGCACAGAGAATACATTTGCTCATGTCCCGTTCGATGAAGGGATTAACTTCTTCCATAGCAGCCGTCCGGGGAATTCGCTGCAGCTCCAGCAGGCCGATACCCAGATCAGAAGCGATCTGGTGCAGCTGGCAGCGGTTGCCCTTATCGCATACCAGGCAGGAGCTGGGATGGCTGGCCAGCAT
Organism: Dethiobacter sp.; assembly: GCA_003605065.1. Lineage (GTDB taxonomy): Bacteria > Bacillota > Dethiobacteria > DTU022 > UBA8154 > UBA9862. Next base: position 11,227 of record QZJM01000076.1, read on the forward strand.
CAGCTTAACAATCATTCTGCGGTGCTCCATAACTCTGGGGGATTCGGTGTTTATGACCATTCCCGGAACTATGGGTGTAACACAAGATGCCAGCAAAGCACCATTTTGCTCATTTTCTACCAGACAAAGACGACAGGCACCGATCGATGTTAAATGTGGTTCGTTACAAATTGTGGGAATCGTTATACCTGATTCTCGTGCCAGTTCCAGGATGGTCATCTCTGGATGGCCGCTTACCTCTCGCTCGTTAAGGGTTATAGTTACCGGTTGCAATCGGCATCCTCCTTCCAAATAGCGGTAATATTTTCAGGTATTCAGAATTCAGTAGTCAGAATTCAGAATGCCCCGAGAATATGCTTTCAGAATTTACTAACCTTTTGTAAAAGAAGTTTTGTTTCGGAAATATCACTGTATCCAAGATCCTTCACCAGTAAGTCTTCAAATATTTTCGCCGGTTCGCTCATTCTGACTCCTGACTTCTGTCTCCTGACTCCTGGGTAGTTACCTTATGCCTTTACCTTGCAGCCCTGATAGCGTCAAGAAGCTGTGAACTGGCACTTCTCTTGGGTATAAAACCAAAGGCTCCTGCCTGCGTACTGGCCAGGACATTTTCTTCATCATCATACTGGCTCAGCATCAGTATCTTGACTTTCTTGCATTTTTTATTGATCTGCTTGGTCGCTTCTATACCGCTCATCCCAGGCATAACAATATCCATCAGCACCACATCCGGCGTTAACTGCAGCACCTTATTCACGGCATCGTTTCCGTCTATGGCCTCACCAACGATTTTCATATCTCTCTGCAGGGTAACCAGGGCGCGGATTCCTTCCCTGACCACGGCGTGATCGTCTGCTACCAGCACTTTAATTTTACTTGTGGCCTCATCCAGTAGTTTTTCAACGAGAGGTACTAACATGGACGTGTTCAGAGGCTTGCGGAAATAATCTTCAGCTTCGAGCCTTAATCCCTCATCTCTTCTCCATCCCTGGGTCAGCTGTTTTTCCGGGGGTGCATCAATAACGATCAGGGGCAGTTCGCTAAATGCCGGGGTTTTCTTCAACCACTGGTGCAGTGTAAAGGCCTCCCCCCGGGGTGATATAGTACCGAGGACAACCAGGTCGGGCCTTTTAGAACGGGCCAACTCTTGAGCTTTCTTTCTATTTTCAGCAACGAATACCTGATAAAATTTTTTATCCAGCTCCTCTTTCAAATTTGATGTGAAATGATGTTCGTTATCTGCGATTAAAATTATGACATTCTCCATTTTATTCACCTCCTTTGCTTAAACTGCCGTTTGGCATGATCTAGAGATTTATTTCAGGATTTATCTTAATTATAAAAATATTGGCAAAAAAATATAGAGGCGGTAACCTTAAAAAACAGGGTAACATCACCCTGTTTTTTTGAATATTCTCTAATTTAATGGAGTAAAGGGGGAGGCAAACCACTTACAATGCAGATTTAAACGCGAATAATTCCCTTGCGCAGGGCATACTTTACTACTTCCACCCGGCTGTGCAGATCCAGCTTGGCCATCAGCCTGGTCTTGTGCCCATCAACAGTTTTAGGGCTAATTACCAGCATTTCCGCTATTTCTTTAGTATTATATCCTTCTGCCAACAGCTTAAATATTTCCTTTTCCCGATCTGTCAGTTGTTCATAGGGGTCCTGGTTCTTCCTAAAGGAGGCCTCCAACTGATAGTCTTCCACCAGGAACCTGGCTACGGAAGGGGATAGAAAAGAATCTCCACGGTAAAGGGAGCGTATCCCGGAGACCAGTTCTGAAGATGCGGCCGTTTTATTGATAAAACCGCGGGCTCCAGCTTCGATAATGGGGAAGACATACTCTCTGTCGCCGTATTGAGTGAGCACCAGTATTTTTACCCCCGGGAATTCCCTGCATATACGGTGGGTTGCTTCCAATCCGTCCATGATGGGCATGGATATATCCAGAAGTACCACGTCCGGCACAAACGTTCTGACCATATCCAACGCTTCCATTCCGTTAGAGGTTTCGCCGACCACTTCCATTTCCGGTGACAGCCCCAACAAGGTACAAATACCTTCCCGTACAATGGTGTGATCATCAACTACCAGTATTTTAATCTTTCGCATAGCCTTTAAAGCTCCTTTGAGAAGATGATTCTTTTAATCCAAGCTGGCCTGGGACAGGGGGACTGTAGCAGTAACTGTAGTTCCCTGTCCCGGTTGGGATTGAATTAAACAGTCACCGCCTACTGATCTTAACCTTTCTTTCAAAATGAACATACCAGCCCCCTTTCCTCTTCCGCTTTTTACGGTGAGTTTGGAGGGATCAAATCCTATACCGTCGTCGCTTATACAGAGTTCAATTTTATGACTATCGCCTTTTAAAAAGATGGAAACTTTTTTGGCCTGAGAGTGCTGCATTATATTACCTATAACACCTTGAGCCCAGCGGAAAAGGCTTACTTCCACCTCCGGGCGTAGAGGCTTATCAGCTCCCTCGTATTTAAAAGAAACATTGATGCCAAGGTGAGTAAGGTTAGATTCAGCATGCTGGCGAATGGCAGGGATTAGCCCGAGTGTATCCAGAAGGGTAGGGCGAAGATCGGATATTAGACGGCCCACTTCCGTGTTGATCTGTACTGTTGATGAAAGTGTTTTTTTAAGCAGATCTTTAAACTTTCTATCTTCAATACCGATCATTTCAGCCATCTCAATTAATGCCTGTAAATTAAAGGTTAGTCCCGCCAGCATCTGGCTGGTTTCATCATGGAGTTCCTTGGATATTCTTTTTCGCTCCTCTTCCTGGGCAATGATTACCTGTCGTGCTATCTGGCGGTACTTTTCCCGACCGCTCTGCAGTTGTTCGTATAATTTTGCCTGTTCTACAGCGATACCAAGCTGCTCTCCTATGGAATGTAAGAGGTGTATATCACTTTCGGTGAAGTGGTGAGCTTTTAAGCTGGCGCAGTTTATTACACCCATTACATTTATTCTAATTCTTACGGTAATGCAATAGGGTAACCTCATTAAACCTATTTAACCGGGAACGAGAGTTTCCAGGGCCCTGTGACAGCAGCTACCGGATTTCGAAGGGTAAGGCTCACTTTTTGCTTGTCAGGTCTTACCGGTATCTGAAATCATTAATCCTGTTGGTTTTTTCAACCAACTAATTTGCACATCCCTTTTATTTTCCAACAATTAAGGCAAAGTTATTTTTTGGAAAAATCTTGACAATAGTAATAAAATTAAAATATAATAACTTGAAAAACAAACGTTAGGTTGACACCCTGGATGATAAGGTCCCGCCGGCAGTGTATTATCGCGATGGTTAAGGTTGCTGCCTTATTGCCCGGGAAATAGATTTAAATACATACAATTCCTATTAAAAGGAGGTCCAGACTCAGCTTAAATCCTTAGAATACGTGTATGACCACAAGATTCACTACAAATTTAAAGACAAACATCGAGGTAATTTTGGGGAGGAGGTAATATTAAATAATGTATGAATTTAAGTATTCCAACGCTGAGCGTGAAATGGAGGTATACGGTTATGACTCCGTGGTGAAAAGCCACTGCCGGATGTGCCATGGAGGCTGCGGGGTTCTCGTCTATGTAAAGGATGGGAAGGTGGCCAAGATCGCCGGAGACCCGGATTGTCCCATCAACCACGGCACGCTGTGCAGCAAGGGGCTGGCCTCGGCACAGCTCGTCTATCACCCTGACCGTCTCACCTACCCTGTAAAGCGCGTGGGTCCTAAAGGGAGCGGGAAGTGGGAGCGCATCTCCTGGGATGAGGCCCTCGATACCATTGCCGGGCGCATCCTGGACTACAAAGAAAAGTACGGCGCTGAGTCCGTCGTGTTTGGCTACGGGACAGGACGGGAGAACGAGGCCGTCATTTACCGCATCGCCAATCTGCTGGGTTCCCCCAATGTCCTTACCGCAGGCCACTTCTGCTACGGTCCCCGCATTGCCACCAGTATTATCACCTGCGGTACGAATCCCATTATCGACTACGATAATTTCCCCAAATGTATCATGATGTGGGGAAACAATTTGGCCATATCCAATCCTGACGAATACAAAGGCGAGCCCTTTTCAGTGGCCCTTGATGCAGGGGCAAAATTGATTGTCATTGATCCCCGGCTTACCCGTCCGGCAGCCCGGGCTGATCTCTGGCTCCAGCTCAGGCCCGGCACAGATGCTGCCCTGGCCCTGGGCATGCTTAACGTCATTGTCAACGAGGGACTGTACGATAAAGAGTTCGTGGAGAATTATACCTTCGGATGGGATCAGTTTGTGAAGAGGGTACACGAGTACCCGCTCCACAAGGTGGAAGAGATTACCTGGGTACCACAGGAGAAAATCAGGGCGGCGGCACGACTTTTCGCCAAGACAAAACCCGCTGCCCTTCAGTGGGGGGTCGCCATCGAGCAGCAGATTAACTGCGCCGATAATGACCGCCTGCTCATGTTCCTCATGGGGCTGACCGGCAATATTGATGCACCCGGCGGCCAGGTCCTCTACAAGACGCCCCCCATCGTCAATGTGAGCCGGTTCGGTGCTCATGCCATGCTCCCGAAGGAGCAGGCGGCCAAGCGCCTGGGAGGTGAACGCTTCAGGCTGGCCGGGCATTTCGCCATCATCAACCCCAAAACTGTCTGGGACGCGATTTTGGAAGAAAAACCGTATCCTGTGAAAATGCTCTTTTTCATCAGCTCTAACCCCGTCCTCACCCGTGCCAACGCCAGGGAAGTATACAAGGCCCTCCAGAAGGTGGACTTCATGGCTGTGGCCGATTTCTTCCTGACTCCTACGGCAGAGCTCGCCGATATCGTCCTGCCTGCTGCCACCTGGCTGGAGATGGACTACATCGGCGATTTCTGGAAGCGCCACGGCTACATCCTGCCGCGGCGCAAGGTTGTTCAGATCGGGGAATGCCGCTCCGATCACGAGATGCTCAACGACCTTGCCCACAGGATCGGGCAGGGCGAGCACTGGTGGGATACCTTCGAAGGAGGCCTCGACCATATCCTTCAGCCTATGGGGATTCGCTGGAAAGACTTTAAGGAAATGGAGTACATCAGGGGAGAAGTAAGATACAGGAAGTATAAAGAGCAGGGGTTTTCCACGCCCACGAGGAAATTTGAGCTCTACTCCACCACCCTGGAAAAAATGGGCTATGACCCGCTGCCGCAGCACCGGGAAGTTCCCGAGAGCCCTGTGAGCGCACCGGAGCTGTACAGGGAATACCCCTATATCCTCATTACCGGGGCCAGGCAGCCGGGTTTCTTCCACACCGAGAACAGGCAGCTTCCCTGGATGAGGGAACTCCACAGGGACCCCCAGGTGGAGATCCACCCTGAGACAGCAGCAAAAGAAGGGATCAAAGAGGGGGACTGGGTCATCATCGAGTCCCCGCGCGGTAAGGTAAGGCAGCGGGCCAAGCTCTTTTCCGGTATCGACCCCAGAGTTGTGGCTGCCCAGCATGGCTGGTGGTTCCCGGAAAAGGAAGCTCCCGGTCACGGATGGGACGAATCGAATATCAATATCCTGACGGATAATGCCTATGATGGCTGCGATCCCGAGATGGGTGCCACAAACGTGAGGACTCTCCTCTGCAGGATATATCCCGAAGCGAGAGAAGGAGAATAGGTCATGAAAAAAAATGCCTTGATTATCGATCATGAAGCCTGCTGGGGCTGCAAGACCTGTGAGGTGGCATGCAAACAGGAAAATGGGGCACCTGACGGTGTCAGGCTCATATATGTTACCGAGGATGGACCCCAGAAAGTTGATGGAAAGCTAAGCTTTCTATTCCAGGTGAACATCTGCCGGCAGTGTGAAGATCTCCCCTGTGCGGAGGCCTGTCCGGCCGAGGCCATTAACAAAAGGGATGACGGCATCGTCGTTATGGACGATGAGTCCTGTACCGGATGCAGGGCCTGCCTGGAGGCCTGCTCGTATCAGGCCATCGCTTTCGACGAGGAGAAAGACACTGCCCGGAAGTGCAACCTCTGTCACCACAGGGTAGACAAAGGGCTTATCCCTGCCTGTGCCGACAATATCTGCCTGGCCCACTGCATTTATTTTGGCGACCCTGAGGAGATCGAGAAGATCCTGGCGGAAAAGAGAAAGGCTCGAAACGCAAAAAGCGCCTGAATAATAACAGTCAGCAGCCTGAAAAGGAGGCAAAAAATGGGCGATATGCAAATACATATCGGCGAGATGCTGGCCAGGAATGCCAGAATGTTTCCTGAGAAGATAGCTCTGGTGGAGAGAATATCCGCAGAGGGCCAAAGGTTCACCATCACCTGGCGTGAATTTGACAGCCGCGCCAACAGCTTCTCCCAGGTCCTCCGGGGCATGGGCATACAAAAAGGCGACCGGGTTATGCAGCTTATGAACAACCCCATAGATTGGCTGGTGGCCTACTTCGGTATTGTCCGCACCGGTGCCTGGGTAGTCCCTCTCAATTTCCGTTTTATTGTTGTGGTTTTAATCCCCGGCAGGGAAGCTACAGAAACTGAAATCCTGGAGTACTGCCAGGAGATCTACTTTGGAGGCTTATCTCCATAATCCTTTCGAAAAGAACATCCGGCATTAAGCTCAACTTTGTTCGCTTATTCAGATGAAACTTCCGTTAATAATTTGTTCAACATAAAGCTAACGAAGAAAAAGAAGGCTGTACTAAAAATTGTCGCATTAACAGCTGCGCCAAGCAGAAAGGTAAAGCCGAAAAGCTCTAAAAAGCTGAAAATCTTATCCTGAAAATGGCCCACTTTTAAAATCAGGGAGTACTGGCCGATTATAAATTCTAAGAGATTTTCTTTTCCTGTAACCGGGGCCAGGATTAATCCTCCGACGACGAAGTTAAGGGCGTACATTAAAGGGACTAAAGGTCCGGTCAGCAAGCTGGTTACCGCTGCGCTGGCCCGGTTAACCCTAAAAAACGCTGCCAGAAAAAAGGCCAGGATAAACCCGATACCCAGCGTAGGGATAAAGTTGATGCCTATTCCCAGAGCGCACCCCAGAGCAACTTTGTGCGGTTTTTCTTTTATCTCTACGATCTGGTTTTCAATAGTACTGTAAAATTGTTTTTTTATGTTTCTCCATCTTGAAAGAAAAATGTCTTTTAATTTAAAGTTGTTTTTCCTGCGCACGCTTCTTCCCACCCTTTTATCCAAAGGAATAATTCCGTAACCTGGTGCATCAGGCCTGTCGGCGTACCGAAGCATTTGAGGACACTGTCCGGGTCGGGGATATCGCCGGTAGTTTAAGTTACTATAGAACCAAAAGCGGCTTAACTTGTTCAGAGCTTTTCCGCCACAGCGTCTGTTTATCCCCCCCTGGTGTAAAAGAGCACAGCAACGGCAATCAAATAGCCGATAACGATAAAGATTGAGTCGAAACTGAGCCACCCAATAGATCTCCGGGAACGGTAAACAAGTCCAGTTATGGCCATAGAGGTAAGTATTATCGCCATCACGATCGTCAATAAGTGCACAGAGGAAATCGCCTGCAAAAGAGGTCCAGGGAGATAAAAAATATCGATAATAGCTAGAATGAACATGTTATACACATTTGCCCCAAAAATATTGCCGATGGCCATATCCAGCCTTCCCAGCCGGGCTGCCGTTGTAGTAGTCACTACCTCTGGCAAGCTGGTCGCCACGGCAAGCATTATGGAACCGACGAAAGTCCTTCCCAGGCCTGTTTCCAGGGCAATTATATCAGAAGCATTGGTGAGAGCAACCCCGGCAAAAAGAATTACGGCCGATGCAGCCACAAAATGCACCAAGGCCCGTCGTGGCGGAGTTAAGGCAAGATAACTATCTTTTTCAACTGTTCTTCCCTCGATATGAGCAGAGCTATGCTTCAGGGACGAATTGCGCTTTTCGTAACTGGTAAGCAGCCTGGCCGCAGCCAGGTAGCCGCCCATTAGAAGAATTGTGTCTAAACCAATCCAACTCCCCCAGAGAAAAGGAAAAGGAAGGAGAATCCCGATCCCCGAAATGGACATCAACAGGATCCCGAGAGAGGCTGCCAAAATATGTCCCTTTTTTACGCGTAAAAAAATTGAGCCTTTCCCCTGCATGAGGTCAACCAGCGCAATGATGGTAATATTAAAAAGATTGCTGCCGAAGAGGTTTCCCGCAGCCAGATCCGGAGCCTGAATTATTGCAGCCTGCATACTGGTCACCAGTTCGGGAAGGGATGTTGCCAGGGGGAGAAGCAGAACTCCTGCCCAACCTGTTCCCAGCCCCAGAGCTCTTCCGAGAACGTCTGCACTTCTGGTCAGCCTTGTTCCGGCAATAATAACCAGCAGTGCTCCCGCTAAAAATTGAAACCAGACCATCGACATTAAGTTTCATCTCCTTAATGTAAAAATAAAAACCTTTATTTCAGGTATCGTGAAATAAAGGTCTCACTCTAAGAAAATCCACCGCCCGGATGCGTCTGCATCGGGTTGACGAGCGGAGGCACCATGATTATATGGCGAGTTACTCCCCTTTAGGCGATCCAACCTTACAGCCTCAATATACCACGACAGTTATACTGTAGTCAATATGATTCGCTTCGAGTTCTTACCCTATGTGTTCAAGTTCTTATCCCTATACTTATTTAACAAGGCTGCGCATCTTGTCTTCAGGTTTTTTATTTTCCAAATAACCTCTGCCCTCCCGGATCACTAGTGAAGTATTCAACCCCTGGGAATACTTTTGCAGCCTTAGCAGGATCTCTTCTCCTTTTTTCTCTTCCGCAGGACGGGGCTGGCAGTTTACGATCTTGATGGGAGTAAGTGCAGCTTCTTTCCATTTCCCTCCGGAGATGGTCAGTTCCAGAATGAACGTTTCATCGGTCCCTGGCTGGATCTGCCGGTCAAAGACAAAGTTGCCCAGGCTGTAAAGGATTAATCTTCCCCTGTATTCCTCAATCCCCTGCAGGACATGGGGGTGATGGCCCAAAACCAAATCGGCGCCGGAATCTACTGCCAGGTGAGCCAGTGCCTTTTGTTGTTCACTTTTTGTGAGCTTATCAGCCCATTCGGTAACACTGGTAATTTTAAGAGACACCATCAGCACCAAAGACCTGAACATATCCCCCGGGTCAAAATCA
>QZJM01000031.1 GCA_003605065.1 Dethiobacter sp.
ATACATCATGAGAATAAAATCCAAACCTTTGTTTATTAAAACCCTTATATTTCAAGCATCTTTGAAAAAGGTTTGGATTTTATTTAGGTTTGGATAACGCAGGTCGTGGAAGCGTAGCCCAGGCTGCCCCAGCGTTGTTGCTAATTTCTTAAAGCGGTGACCCACATCGCAGGGAAGCAAAGGTTCACCTGTGGGTGTGCAAAATACAAGGTTGTGCTTTGCATAATTTTTTTCCTTCAGTTTTTCCTGGGCACAGATTACTTTGCGTTTAGCCAGGGTGCTTACCACATTGGCGGGCAAGACAATCTGGCGGGGGCTTTTTTTGTTCTTGGCCATTGGTCTGAAGACAAACCCCAGCTTGTGCAGGTACCCCACGGTCTGCTGGATGCGGATTGCTTTTTGCTCCAGCTCCACATCCTGCCATCTGAGGCCCAGCAGCTCCCCCTGGCGCATGCCGGTAAACAGTGCTGTGATGATTAAATGCTCGTCCTGGTGCCCCCTGATTAATTTCTGCAGTTCCTTAACGCACTCTTTGTCCAGCACATGCATCTCCGGCTTGGGGGGTTTCGGCGCTTCACATGCATCGGCCGCGTTCAGGCCAATTAGCCGCCATTTTACTGCGTGCTGCAGTGCTTCGCGCAGGACACGGTGATGGTATTGCACGGTCCTCTGGGAAAGACCTCTCTTCCCGTCTATTCTTCCCGACTCCAATGCCTTGCTGTAATAACTCTGGATCTGCAGGGGCTGCAGTTTCTGCAACAGAATGTGGCCAAGGGCAGGCACGATGTGTTTATTAATAATCAGCTTGTAGCTGACCAGTGTGGAGGGGGCCAGGTTAGGTGTGCCGTATGCTTCCAGCCAGTGCTCCAGGTATTTCTTTACGGTGAGGGCGTCGGGCTCGATGTAGGTTCCATTTTCCAATTCCACCATCATCCTCGCCATTTCCTGCTGCGCATCTTTTTTTACACCCTTGACCGATTTCGTGATCCGTTTGCGCTTTAAGGTTCCATCTTCCTGTTCAACGCCAAACTCAATAACAATGGTCCAACTTGATTTGTAGCGTTTCTCCAGATGTCCGTTCACTTGTTTTCACCTCCTTTCGGGGAACGTATGTTCGACTTGCAAGGTTAAAAAAAACATCTCATCTTTTTTTTCAGCGCAACTTGTAGTAGGTTTCCACCAGTTTTCGGGGCACCCCCTTGCGCATGGCGTACGCTTTTACTGACTCCCCCGGCTCCGGAGGCTCGTCCAATAGCAGCGCGGCTGCAAACATTTCTGCTTCCCGTTCCTGCTTGCCCAGGACGAAACCGATATTTTCGTGTATATAAAAATAGCCGCTTCCCGGGTGGACCTCCAGGTGCCCGATCTCATGGGCGATCACCGCGCGCTTTTCCTGCTCCGGCAGGTCACGCTTCACCCCGATATATTTCCGGCCCTCTTTGGTCAGGGCCACGCCGCGAATTGTCTTAAAGTTATACTCGATGATCTCGATGCCCAGGCTTGCGGCCAGCTCATAGGGGCAGCGCGTGTTGTAATGATAAATCAACTGGTATGACGCTTCTTTGATACGATCCATAACACCTGTCCGGCTGTATATGTAAGGCGTACAGCTGCTCCCTCTATTTAGTTTTTTTGCGGTTCCAGATAATGCGCAAGAAACCGAGCAGATCTTCTTTGTCCTGGTCATCCAGGGGAGCACCGTCAAACCTGATGTTGCTGTGCTTTAAGTATGCTTCCAGCTCCAGGTTGGAGGGATCCTGCAGGTCCAGTTTGCGGTCATCAGTGCGGCCCAGCAGGTAATCCGTGGATACAGCAAAATACTGCGCCAGTTTTTTGAGTCCTTCAAAATCAGGATGGCGCGCCCCACTTTCATAATAGCCGATTGCCCGGTCGGAAACGCCAAGGATTTTGGACAAATCATCCTGCGTTAATTTTTTTTCCAACCGCAGCTCTTTCAAGCGAACCCCGAACATACCTATCACCTCGCGCATTCATTATAACACATTGTTCTACAGATGCAAGAAAAAAATAGCAAACGTATGCTTGACAAAGAACGGTACGTTCCATACAATAAGGCCGTAAGCTTACAACAACAATCTGTTCAGTATAGGAGGTTGGACATGCCGCCCAACAAAAAGCTCAGGCATTGCCGCTTAAACAGGGGATTGACGCAAAGGGAAGTGGCCAAGGCATTTAACATTGTCCCCGACTACTATTCCATGCTTGAACGTGGCGTTCGCACACCCGGCTTCAAGCTGGCCAAAAAAATTGCGGATTTTTACGGGTACATTGTCGACGATCTTTTTTTTGCCGAAGCAAAGAACGATATGTTCAGCAGTGAGCAGAAAAAAATATAAGGAGGCCCCACATGCAAAAACAGGAACTGAAAAACTTAACGCAGGAGTTGCACCAACTGGCACTCCAGGCACACGCCACCGCCGATGCCCTGGAACGGATGGAGCGTTTCGAAAACACGGAAATAAAGTGGACCTTATCGGTGGAAGAGGCAGCCGTGGTGCTTGATGTGAATGTGAATACGGTGTACGAATACTGCCGCCAGGGCATGATCCCCAATCGCCGCCTGGGCAAGCGCGTGGTCATCCCCAGACCGGCACTGCTCAAATGGCTGGATGAGTCTGCAGCCAACCTGAGGGAGAAAAGGGCGATCTGAATAATTAGCCGGGAAACTGTGAAGGGAGGTTTAACACGTGCAGATCAAACGTCTGGAGATAAAAAACTGTCTGGGTATCAAGGAGCTGGAGCTGCAGGCCGGACAGATCAACCTGATCAAAGGGGCCAATGAAAGCGGCAAAACCTCCATCCTGGAAGTCATCGAAAAAGCCCTGCGCAACACGGAGCGGCGCGTCAAATTTGTGCGCGACGGTGCGGAGGAAGGGACCCTCTACGTGGAACTGGACAACGGCCTGGCCATCGACCGGCGCATCAAGGCCGACGGTAAATCCAGCATCAGCCTCACGCAGGATGGAACGAAAATCCCCAAACCTGAAACGGCCCTGCGGGCCATCACCGGCGCCTTCAGCTTCAACCCCGTGGACTTTATGAGCTGCAAGGACAAAGAGCAGACGGAGATTCTCCTCTCCCTGCTGCCCATGCGCCTCAGTAGCGCTAAGCTGCAGCAGTGGTTCGGCGAGCTGCCCCCCGTCAACCTGGAGCAGCATGCCATTCCGGCCCTGGCCTGGCTGGCGGAGAAATACTTCTACGATAAGCGGACCATCGCCAACAATGAAGTGAAGCAGGGCAGCGCTGAAAGCAGCGCCCTTTTCGAACAGCTCCCGGACAACTACGACGGCGACGCGTGGCGGGAGGTGAATATCGGTGCCCTCTGGCAGGACGTGCAGACGGCCCGTCGCATCAACGACAACCGGGAAGCGGCTGCCGCCATGATCCGGGCTTACAAGGGCGAGCATCACGCTGTGGCCAACCGCTATGCACTGGCCATAAGGCAGGAGCGGGACGGCTGCACGGAACGCATAAACGACCACTACAGGCAACTGGAGGGGCAGAAGGAAGGGATCGGCCGGGAAATGGCCCGCATTCAAGAGCAGTTGCGCCGCCTGCAGGAGCAGCTCACCAGCCTGGAACTGGAACTGCAAAACCTGGACGCCCGGGCCCTGCTGCAGGAAGAGGCCTTGCAGCGGGAGATGGAGGCCAGGGTCAGCGCCATGGAGGCAGAATTGGAGCGGGAGCTGGAGAAACTGGTCCAGCGCCAAAAGAAGGCCCACACCTACCTGGAGGAACACGCCCACGTGGAGATCGAACCCCTGGAGGCGCGGGCGCGGCAGGCGGAAGAGCTGAAAGGCTTTGTCCCCCTCTGGGACAATATGCAGCGCCTGCAAGGAGAGCTGGTGCAGAAAAGGGAACGGGCCGCCTGGCTGGACCACTGTGTAAACCTGGCCCGCCGGCTCCCCGCTGAACTGCTGCAGCAGGCGGAACTGCCCGTGGCCGGGCTGGGTATTGACGCAGAGATGCAGCTCACCATCGACGGCCTGCCCATACGCAATCTCTCCACGGGGCGGCAGCTGCGCCTGGCCCTGGAGATCGCCCGCGCCACCGCAGGACCGTTCAAGCTTATCTGTATCGACCGCTTTGAGAGCCTGGACCCCATTAACCAGGCGCTGTTCTTTCAGGAGATTGAGGGGGACGGCTACCAGTATTTTATCTCCACCACCATGCTGGACAGGGACAAGCAGGGCCACTACATACCGCAGCTGCAGGTGGAGGCCCTGGGCGAAGTGGGCAAAAGGGGAGGCGCTGCTCATGCACGCCCTTAAGCTGGCGGATACGCGCCAGATGCCGCGGGAGAAATGGCTGGCGCTGCGCCGGCAGGGCATGGGCGGCAGCGATGCGGCGGCTATCCTGGGCCTCAATCCCTGGAAATCGGCTATGAGCGTCTATTACGAAAAGGTGCACGGCAGCGAGGCGCCGCAAAGCCTGGCCATGGAGCTGGGCCGGGAGCTGGAGCCTTTCCTGCGCCGCAAGTTTGCCCACTGGCTCAAGGAGCAGGAAGGCTTCAGTGTGACGGTGCAGGAGGTGCCTTTCCTGCTCCAGCATCCCGACCACCCCATCCTGCTGGCCAACCTGGACGGCTGCTTCGACCACCCGGAGCTGGGGCCCTGCGGCCTGGAACTGAAGACGGCCGGCGAGTTTATGCGGGCCGCCTGGGATGCAAAGGATATTCCCGACACCTGCTACATCCAGGTGCAGCACTACATGGCTGTCACCGGGCTGGCACATTTCTACGTGGCCTACCTCATCGGCAACCGGGAGTTTGGTGCCACACGGGTACCCCGCAACGAGACAATGATTGGGGAGCTGGTATCCCGGCTCAGGGAATTCTGGGAGACATACGTGCTCAGAAAAATCACCCCGGCCCCGGCAGGCCTCGCCTGCGACACCGAGATCCTGAAAGGCCTTTACCCCCGGGAAGGGGGCCGCACCATCTCCCTGCCCGATTGCCAGGACAAATACGACGCCTACAAGGCCCTCAAACAGGAAGAGAAACGCCTCCAGCTGGAACTGGAGGCCATCCGCCAACACTTCATGGCAGCCATGGGGGAGGCGGACACGGCTCTGGTTGGCCGGCACAAAGTTACCTGGAAGACGGTGGAGCGCCGGGGCTACACGGTGGCGCCCAGCAGCTACCGGCAGTTGAGATTCTCTTGACTTAGCATGTATGCTCAGGCGTCAGAAGTCAGGAGTCAGAAGTCAGGAGACAGTATTCAGGAATCAGAAGTCAGCATAAAAGAACTAAAAATATTTGCGGAAGCATAACCCAGGGCATTTAGTATGCCTGGATTAATTAAATTGGAGTGTGGCCTACATGGCAAAAGTCAACGGCGACGATATTAACGGCAAGCTGCAAAATAAATCTCCCGGCTCAAACGGCTTCACCGCCGTGATGCAGGCTGAGTTAAAGAAGGTATTCCCGGCGATCAAAACCATCGTGCCGCGGCATATGACACCGGAGCGCCTGGCGCGCATGGCCCTCACCACCATCTCCCGCACCCCCAAGCTGGCCCAGTGCACGCCCGCCTCCCTGGTGGGGGCGGTGATGAACTGCGCTGTGCTGGGCCTGGAGCCCAACCTCATGGGCCATGCCTACCTGGTGCCCTACTGGAACAGCAAGCAGCGGACCTACGAGTGCCAGTTCCAGATCGGCTACAAGGGCTACATCGAACTGATCCGCCGCACCGGCGCCGTAAGCCAGGTCTATGCCCGCAAGGTTTATGAGAATGACCTCTTTGTTTACCTCTACGGCGAGCAGAATACCCTGGTGCATGTACCCTTCGATATGCTCGAATACCTGGACAACTCTGTGCCGGCCCAGAGTGAGGGTGGCCTGCTGCCCCGCCTCACCGCCGGCGCGGCCCGCCTCATCCGGGAGCGATCCGCCCGGGACGCCGGAGAGGTGATCAAGTACTACGCTGCTTTCAAGCTCAAAGACGGCAGCTTCGGTTTCCAGGTCGTAACCAAAGAGCAGGCCCTGGCCCATGCCCAGAAGTTTTCCAGTTCCAAATCGGGCGGCCGTCTGGTAGGTCCCTGGGTGGAGCATTTCGATGCCATGGCCCTGAAGACGGCGATTAAGGAGATGGTCAAGTACATGCCCATCAGCATCGAGATCCAGGAAAAGCTGGCCCTGGATGAGAGCGTATTGACGCCCGCCCGGGAAGGGGACGGCAGCAACATCTTTGACGTGGAATTTACGGTAGGGGAAACGGAGCCGCAGGAGGAGGATGAGCCCGCAGGCGGCAGTGCCCCGGCAGACGGTCCGGCGCCTCAAACAGGTGCTCCGGACAAGGCAGGGACGCCACAGGGGAAGGAGCACGGGCAGGGGCAGGTTAAGCCCCGCCCCAACGCCGCTGCAAAAGCGCCGGCCCGGGGCGACTCTGCTGCCTGCCAGGTGCCACGGCCCTTTGCGCAGGATGACCCACTCTTCAACGATGAGGATATGCCCTTTGCTTAAGATGAGTGTCGGGCCCGGGCAGGGCGATGCACCCCGGCCCGGCCCGGTAAAAACTTTGCTAATAGTGCGGTGGAGGTAAGTCAATGGCAAGGCCCATCAAAGAAGGCATGGACTATTTCCCCCATGACACAGACGCAGCGAACGATGAAAAGATCGAAGCCCTGCGTGCCTTATACGGCAACGACGGCTACGCCTTTTATTTTATCCTGCTGGAACGGATCTACCGGACAAGCTCCTTTGAGCTGGATATTTGCGATGCCGAAACCATGCAGATCCTCGCCAATAAAGTGGCCGTCACCCCGGAGCTGTTTGACAAAATGCTGCAAACAGCATTGAAGGTGGGTTGCTTTGACAGGCAGGCCTACGGGAAAAAAAATGTGCTTACCAGCAACGGCATCAAAAAGCGGGCTGAATACGTAAAAGCAAAGCGCAAAAAGATGCGGGACAAATATCACACCGATAAAACGGGAGTTTCTGGCGCAGAAACGGGGGAAGAAACGGGGGCAGAAACACCACAAAGTAAAGTAAAGGAAAGTAAAGAAAAGGAAAGTAAAGAAAATAAAAGCAATAGAGTTTTTGCTGACCAGGTGGCAGTTGCCCTTCCCCCCGTCGCTATACAAAAAAACAAAAAATCAAAAACGTCTGATGTCAACGCAAACAATAAAAAAATTAATTACCGGGACTACGTGCGCATGACCGCGGATGAATACCAGCAGCTCCTGCAGAAGTACGGCACCAAACAGACAGAGGCCATGCTGGACATCCTGGATAACTACAAGGGCTCCCGGGGCCGCACCTACAAGGACGACTGCCGTGCCATCGAATCATGGGTGGTGCGACGCTACCACGAAGACCAAAGGAGAGGAGTATATCATGGAGAAGCTCGTCCATATCCTGGAGCAGGCACTACAGGCGAATGCTCAGACCTGCGGGAGTTTATCCAAAACTGCGCCCCGCCCCGGGCATCCTGCCCCGGCGAAGCAGACGATGACATGCACTGAGTGCGGCGGGATTATCCCCTACATCACGGTGCCCCTGTTCGGCTGCAGGGTGCTGCCCGCCTGCCCCTGCCGGGAGGCTGCTTTTGAGCAGGCCGCGGCTGAGCGCCGGCAGCAGGAGTGTAAAGACCGCCTGGCGCGGCTCTTCGCCAACGCAGGCCTGGGTTCCCGCTACCGCCACTGTACCTTGGACAATTTTCAGCCCCGCCCGGGCGCGAGCGGCGCCTACAGCGCAGCCCGGGCCTACGGGGAGCAGATCGGGGAAAACATTGCCGCCGGCCGGGGTCTTTTGCTCTTCGGCCCCCTGGGCACGGGCAAAAGCCATCTCGTTGCCGCCGTGGTCAACGCTGCTGTAGACAGGGGCTTTGCGGCTATTATGGAGCGGGTACCGAAGCTATTGCTCACGCTGCGCGCCACCTACAACGGCGGAGCTGTCACCGAACAGCAATTGATGCGCGGCATGACCGACGCCGACCTTTTGGTGCTGGACGATGCGGGTAGCGAAAAGTGGACGGAGTGGACCGAGCCCACCCTCTACACGATCATCGATGAGCGCTACACCCAGCAAAAGGCGCTGCTCATCACCTCCAACCTTAACCTGGCAGAGCTGCAGCAGAAAATTGGCCCCCGCGCCATGGACCGCATCGTGGATATGTGCGCCATCGTGGAGACAAGCGGCCCCAGCTACCGCCGCGAACGGGCCAAAAAGCGCCTGGCCAAAGCAGGAGCGGGAAAATGGGTAAAATGAGCATGATTGTTTTGGCAAAACAGCCACAGCTCGCGCAGCTGCAGGAGACCCCGGCCCGGCAGCGGGCTGCCAAAGGAGGCTGCTACCCCTGATGCAGCGACTATTAACCATCACCATGCTTTTGTTACTCGTATTTAATTGCATAGCAGCACGGCACCTGGAGACACAGCGCCGTGCCCTGCAGGCTGAACTGACGATACTGCAGCAGCAGCTCACGGACCTGGAAGTGGAACTGGTCAAAAACCGCGCCCTGCTTGACGAAGCGGCGCGCCGTTTGGCAACAGACGCCCTGCTCCTGGAGCAGCTCCGGCAGTGGCTGGACACCTGGCAGGTTTCTGCCTTCGAGGCTACCGCCTACGCACCCTTTGACGCTCCCCCACGCGGCCTTTGCCACGACGGAAATCCGAGCATCACCGCTACAGGTACCCGGCCCGGACCCGGTACCATCGCGGTCGATCCAAGGTACATCCCTTTTGGCACGCCCCTATGGGTGGAGGGTTACGGCTGGGGCCGGGCCCTGGACACAGGCGCCGCCATGCGCGCCGCAGCAAACCGCCTGGATCTCTTTTTTGCAACACGTGCCGCCGCCCTGGCCTGGGGCCGGCGCACCGTACTGGTAGTGCTGCCCCGCAGCAGGGTTGAATATATGAGTTACATTGACACTGTGCACCCACATTAAAACCCCATGCCGCAGCAAAAATGCGGCCCAGAGACGGTAATCAGCAAAAGGAGGGAGTAATACCGTGAAACATGCCCATACAACAGCACTGCGCATCAACGTAGGCGACAGCATTAACATCACCGCTTACGAGGCGGCGGTTCGCGCGGCCGCAAGAGCGAAACACGCAGCGTCAGGGGTAAGGTAGTCTACAAAGACGAAACATTCCTGACGGTTCAGCACCAGCCCGCCGGTTGGCGGGAATGCTTTTTACACGCGGATATACGCAGCGGCCGCGTAAACGTGGAGGCGGATCCTGCCCGCCATCTTCTGAGTCGCACCTGCGGCGATCTCCCATCTTCTTTCCCCGGCACGGTGGGCGGTGCTTGTGCGGCCACGGTGCCCCCGGGAGTACGGGGTAATGGTTGAGCACAATTAAGGAGCAGTCTGCCTGGCCCTGCGGGCTGTCTGCGGGAAGGCTGCACCACAGTTACAGGTGAAGATACACACCGGGGCAGCCTGGGCCATGCCCGGTTTTGGCATGGTCTTTAAGCTCGCAGAGCGCAGGCTGCCTGAGTTTGCTACGGACAATATATTAAAAACCTGATTTTCCTCCCTGGATCCTGTATAGGCAAGTTTTAAACCAGTGGCGGCGTGGCGTTGTTAACGGACATTTTACCCGGGGCTCTCCTTCCCGGAGGCATCTTCTCTTGATTAAATTTCCGCTTTTGTATACTGATGCCGAGCTGAAAATAAACGGGAAAGGTCTGGTGTCAGCACGAGGCTGCAGCCTGAGCCAGGCCCGCCTTTGGCCTTGCCGTTAAGCACCCAGACCGCGGGGGCACGCTCCGGACCTCTTGTAGACTATTAGATGATTCTCTTATTAAAATTGAGCGAGGAGGATTACAAATGGAGGGAAAGAAGCATTGTGAAGTGATTAACATGATTGATTCTCTGGCAAAAAAGAGCGCACCGTTAAACAATGCTGCAGAACCTGACTTCACAAAACGCCGGAACGCGATCAAGAGCCGCTACCGCCTGGCACCCGAGGTCAGGGCCGTGGCCGATAACATTATCGCCAGCTTTCATCCCCACCTGCAGGAGGCGACCATCGCCTACCTGCTGCGCCGCGGCACTTGGAAAAGCCGCGGTTGCGTCGTTACCGGTAAGGCCATTGCTGCGCCGGAGCAGTGGCGCTTCTTAAGCGGCTGCGACCTGGCACTTATCATCAATGAAACCGTCTGGCAGGTTCTGGGGGACAAGGGCCGGGAAGTGCTGCTGGACCATGAACTATCCCATTTCACCCCGCCCCCGCCGACAAAGGCGGCACCCTGCGCTGGGCCATCCGGGAGCATGACCTGCAGGAATTCAGCGAGGTGGTAAAGCGGCACGGCGTCTGCACCGGTGACCACCGGCGCCTCGTGGCAGCGGCCGGCCAACTGGACCTTGAGTCCCTGGGCGCCCTCACCACCCAGGAGGAGGGGGAAAGCATGGGGGGCGAATACGACGACATGGACGACGATGACGGTTTCATGGAAGATGAGGATCCCTTTGGCGGCGCGCAGTAAAAAACCAAAGGCCGCCACCCCCAAAGAGTCGGAGATCCGCGCCCAGGTCAAAGAATTCCTGCAGTGGCAGGGCTGGTTCGTTTTCTACCACCTGCAGGGCCTGGGCAGCTACCCCGGCCTGCCCGACATGCAGGCCGTCAAAGACGGCCGCACCATCTATATTGAAATTAAACGCCCCGGCGGCCGCCAGAGCCCCAAACAAAAAAAATTCCAGCAGGACCTGGAAGTCGCCGGGGGCATCTATATTCTTGCCCGAAACATAGATATTCTCAAAAGTTTAATCTGAATCTAATTCTTTAAAAAGTTGATTACCTGAATCTTATTAATTTGCCGTGTGCTTCAACCTATGTGCTCCCCGGTGGCGTAACATAGTATTAATGTAGCAGTATTGGTTCTTAGCCTGTAATTAACGACTTTTTTATTGGACAAATTTTATTGGACAAATTCTAGTAAGATTATAAACGCATAAGTTGTACTACCTGAAAAATTAAAGGGAATGTACACTATGCTACAAACAAGTATAATTTACTGTGGAGATAATCTAATTAAATTAAAAGAGCTTCCTAATGACAGTATTGATGTAGTTTATATAGATCCCCCTTTTAATTCCAATCGACATTATGAATTGTTTTGGGGAGACAAACAGGAAAAAATAGCTTTTGAAGACAGATTTGGTGATCCCCTTAATTACATTGATTGGATGCGTCCTAGATTACAACAAATATGGCGGGTTTTAAAATCATCTGGCAGTTGTTTTTTTCATTGTGATTGGCATGCTTGTCACTACTCAAAGGTTCTCCTTGACCAAATATTTGGATATAATAATTTCCGAAACGAGATTATTTGGTGTTATAATAGACCCGGTAATTCCAGAATGAAAAATTTTATACGTTCTCATGATACCATCTTTTATTATGTAAAGACTAAAGCAGCTCCTTTTTACGCAGACCCTGTACGTTTACCTTATAGCAAATCAAGCAAATCAAGAGAAGGTTATGTAAAGCAAGGTTTAAGTGGAGCATTTAAAGAAAAAATCTGCAAATTAAATCCAAAAGGTAAATTTCCTCCGGATTGGTGGATCGATATTCCCCCTTTACGTCCGAATGCCAAAGAGCGTATAGGCTATCCCACCCAAAAACCTGTAAATTTAATTAAAAGAATACTTTTATGCAGCACTCAAGAAGGTGATGTAGTCCTTGATGCATTTTGCGGCTGTGGAACTACACTTGTTGCATCACATCATTTAAAACGTAGGTGGTTGGGAATTGATATTAGCCCTACTGCTTGCCGGGTAATGGCTTATAGATTGCGGAAACATCTTGGACTTGTAGAAGGACAAAGTTTTTTTGTTAGAGATTTGCCAAAAATTGAACAAGAACTTAAACAAATGCACCCAATAGATTTCCAAAATTGGGCAGTTACAGCATTAGGTGGTATTTCATCCGGAAAAGGTTCTGATAAAGGAATAGATGGTAAAATATATTTAGTTGAAAGTAAACACGATCTACTTTCTAACATAAATTCATTTTATCCAATTCAAGTAAAACAACGTGAAAAAGTTGGGCGACCTGACGTAGATGCATTTGAAACTGCTATGAGGCGAGAAAAGAAAAACGAAGGCTATGTCGTTGCTTTTAGCTTTAGTAAAGAATCAGTTAAGGAAGCAAAAAGAGCTTACAAAGAAGATGGTTTAAACATACATTTAATTACAGTACAAGATTTAATAAAACAGGCAGAAGATAGATTAATTGAGCAGTAATACTTTCCCCCCCTGATACCAAGTCGGCTACATTATCTCCGAATTAGCGTCTCCCATTTGGCAATAAGCCCGGGAATCTGTTCGCGTAAGCGCTGGCGATACCAATGGTACAGAAAAAAACACCCCTGCGCCGACAGAACCTCACGAGGAATAATCCCCGGACTTCAACACAGATGGTGCTTTTTATCTCTCATGTAATCTCAATCACAATACCTATTGCAGCTACAATATCTGCAAGCTGCTCCGGTGAGACAACCCCCTTGCATGTTGTAAATCTTTCCACAGCAACAGATCTCACCTGATAAGCATCTGCTGTAGAAGGCTTGTCCAAACAGTTAAGAGAATCTGGTTCTAATTTAACATGCCATGGAGAATTCTCATAACGATCGTCCCAGCCAGTAATGGGAACGACGAGTTTTAAGGGCAGTTTGCCGATTACATCACTGCTAACCACAACACAGGGGCGCTCCTTATGAATTTCCGCACCCCTTGTTGGATTTAGTTCAACATACCATATCTGCCCTCTACTGATTTTCTTCATTATACGCACCTAAATCTGCATTAGTAAAGGCTGTTAATTCCGGGTCAGTTGCATAAAGAAAGGCTAAATCATCGCTGGGTTCAGTAAGCTTTATATTCTCTGCTTTCGGGAGGCCTTGAACGGCAGGCTTACCCAAGAGGGTTTCGGCATAAGAGGGGGTAATCAGCTTCTCTGCAACGGCCTGGTATACCAGTAATTGCAGGTGCCGCGGCTCTTCGTTTGAAACATTGCCCGGTTCTTTGGTTCGCCAGCCCCATGCGCTCAATTGACGGAACAAATGGGAATAGGTCATATCATTAATGATCCCAAGATCTGCAGCCCGCCTTATCCATGCCTGAATACTCAGGCCATATTTTTCCTTTAAAATAAGCAATTCCTTGAAACTGAGGTTTGATCTTTTGCTTCCCAATTCGCTAAAAGCTGCTTCTGCAGGCACCAGAAAAGCAGCAGCAAACCGATGGACTGCATTTTCAATTGCTGTAAGCTCTTGAAGTTCTAAAACAAGATGTCCCAGTTCATGTGTTATATTAAAACGCTGACGGTCACCAGGCACATTTGTGTTGAAAGCAATTACTGGAACAATACCGTTTGCCCAGCAGGAAAATCCATCAAAACCACGTGGCCCATCAATCTTAATTACTTTAACCCCGTTGTTTTCAAGTCGTCCGCAAAGGTCTTCAAGGGGATCAAAGCCAAGCTTCCATATTTCGCGCAACTGATTGGCCGCCTGCTCTGCTTCTTCAATTGTTTTTATTTGGAACCGGGGTAGCCTTATCTCTGCTGAAGTATTCTCCCGTAACAGCTGTTCAGCAGTCAAATACCGTTCCATAATTTCAATAATCGTTGCTTCTAACTTTTCCTGCTCTCTCTTGCCAAGTTTTGCATGTTTACGGTATGTTGGGGACAGGGTATCCACCTTAATTTCCCGGAAAAAATATTCAATTCCCACAGACAGGGCTTTAGCCAAACGCAGCAATGTGGTTTGCCTTGGATTAGTTATATCACGTTCAAATTTAGAAATGGAAGTGGTTGAAACCCCTACCATTTGGGCCAGTTCTTTCATAGACAGCTTAGCTTTAGTACGTGCCAGTTTAATGCGTTGCCCAATATTCATTAAAATCACCTCCTGGTTTATATTTTACTCTAAAGTTAACAAAATGTTAACTACAGATATTGGCATTTGAATATTATATTGTTGCATTCTACTTGATTTAACCTGCGAAAGCTTAGTTTTTATTAGTTTTGCTATAACTTGCAAAAACCTGCAGAACTTAGATTGCTCTTTTAGGGATTATTAAAATAAATAAAAAAGGGCAAGTTAAGAAAATACCAAACAAACAAGTGGAGGTATAGCTATAATTGTGAATAACATTACTGAGTTTAAGATAAAAGAGCTGGTTGAAGAGCTTAAAAAACGTGAAGCAGTAAAAACAATCATTATAGATCCTCATGAAAAATATGAAATAAATGCAGGTAGAACTCAGCGTAATGATGCCGGCCCAGTAAATATAATAATAGTATATGATTAATAGTTTACCGCAGCCTATTATAAGGATAATTGTCTCTAATATGCTGATGAAAATATTGCCCATGAGAAGAAGCAGACATTAAGCCTTGATGAATATGAGAAGGAACACCTGAGTAATCATATAATCCGCCTGAATTAAACTCAATACGTAAAGTTCTTGTATCAGTATTATACCCTACTGCTGATAAGTTGCTTGAGGATACTGGTACCATTCGCATTTTTAAGCCTCCTCGATAATTTAATTAATGGAAAAATTATGGAGATGTTCGTTGTTATACATCAAACACCTTGAGTACTTCGTCGCCGTAATGGTTGATTACTTTTATGGCGATTTTGCCTGTTTGCGGCTGGGGGAAGGGGCGGCTTGTGGTGGAGTAAAGGCTGGACCAGGCTGCTTCGTCGATCTCTGCTTTCAGGGCCCGCTTCAGTTTATCGTAAGGCTCATCCGCGCCGGTAAAGTAGGCATGACGCACAAAAAAGCTCTCACCGTTATAGTCAGTATCGATGAACCAACAGGCAATGTCGTCGGTGGACGATGAGCGAAGTTCGCCGGTCGTGGGGTCGTAGACGTCCACGCCCATAATTTTCACAACGACATTACCGTCCTTCTGCTTAAGGATATCCACGTCGGGCTCGCCGAAGACCATGAACAGGTTGCCTGCCCCGGTCTTTTTCAGGAGTTCTTCACCCATGGCCAGGTCGGGATTCATCTTGGTGGGCAGTACCGTCAGGTTACCGTAACGCTTGGCCTCTTCAGAGACGTGGGGGTCAAAAGCAAAACCACAGACAAGCAGCAAGTCGTAGCCCACACCCTGCACTGCCTCTTTGGCTGCTTCTTTTACCTGGTACGGACCAACCGTGCCCTGTTCAGGGCCAATGGATATGGCGACGCGCTTTGTTTTACCCCCTGCCTCTGTGTATTCGCCGGAGGCGTTTAGCCAGCTCCCGGCGTAGGAATTAAGGGCATTGAACTTTAGCCGCTCACCTTTCTTGGTGTTCTGGACGCCTGCCTTGCGCAGGTTGTCCAGGATCATGACGGCAAAGTCCTGTTCCCGCTGCGCCTCCTGCTGGGTTGCGGCACTGTCAAGGTTTTCGTCGGTGGAGAGGACGCGGTGCGGTGAAAGGCTTTCCACGGTGAAGGGGCCGCTGACGCGGACAGTCTTCTTATCATCATAGGGTTGGTCGTAAAGCATTTCAGTATCAGCATGGCGGGCAATAGCGGCATCGATCGTTTTGCGGGTCATGCCCTCCTTGATGTCCGGGTTGTTGGCGATGGATTTGAGCGTAACATGGAGTACGCGCTTGTAAACGAAGCCCTTACGAATGTCCCCCGCGGTGGCATGGGGCGGCAGCAGCTTGCCGGTGAGTTCTGATTCTTTCTTCATCCCCTCGGGCGAATCGGCCAGCAGGTAGTAGGGATACTTGGCGGCCATCAGCCGGGTGCGGGCCAGGGCCAGGGCGACGCGGCTGGTATCACAGGTGATCCAGCGCCGGCCCCACTGTTCGGCCACATAAGCGGTGGCACCACTGCCGCAGGTCGGGTCCAGCAACAAGTCGCCCGGATCGGTAGTCATTAACAAGCAGCGCTCTATTACCTTAGGATTTGTCTGCACAACATATCTTTTTTTATCACCAAAGCCACTTGTTCCCATATCCATCCATACATTATGAAGTGGCAAAGCAGGAAAATCTTCAAGATATCGCTTATATCGTAAAGAGTTGCCAAGAGTAAAAACGCGACCAGCTAAAATCAAACGTTTTATTCCATCAGGGGTTGTTTTCCAATGAGAACTAACCGGACAATGATAGCTTTTGCCATTAAAGAGAATCGGCTCTGGCAAAGAACTTCCGACACCTTGCGATGCCAGCCCTTGATGAGTGAGTACTCGCCAGTTATTTGGAAAAGAAGCAGTAGCGGCTAATTCATCGTCCTTTAACCTTCGTACTTCCCCATCCGGCATTTCAACCCAGTCATATTGCCCTTTATCGCGGGCTGCAACCTTTTCATTGTAAAGAGGTCTGTATTTTGTTTGTACTTTGTCCTTGGCATACCATATAATAAAATCAGCTATTTGAGATAGTAGGCCTGACGCAAAACCACCAGTTTTGTTAAATGGGATGAGTGCAATAAAATTCTCGCTCCCAAACACCTCATCCAGCACACAACGTACCAGATGGACATTCTCATCACCGATCTGGACGAAGACACTCCCCGTCTCTGTAAGCAGTTCGCGGGCAATGACGAGTCGGTCGCGCAGGTAGGCCAGGTAGGAATAAATGCCCAGCTTCCAGGTATCGCGGAAGGCGCGCACCTGTTCTGGTTGGCGCGTTGCGTCCTCAACCTTGCCGTCCTTCACATCGCGCTTGCGGGTACTGACCTGCCAGTTGGAACCAAACTTGATGCCGTAAGGGGGGTCAATGTAGATGGTTTGCACCTTGCCCTTGAGGCCCTCCTTCTCCGCCAAGCTGTTCATGACCAGCAGCGAATCGCCGAGAATGAGGCGGTTTGACCATTTCCCCTCGTGGCGGTAGAAGTCCACGCGCTGGTCGAATTCTTCAGGCAGGCCGTTGAAGTCGCTGAAAAGATCGAGCTGGTCGCCTCCAGGTTGCTCGCTGCGGGGCAGTGCGTCAATGAGCGCCTGGGGATGTATCTTTTCCTGGATGTAAATGGGCACCACGGGGACAGGGAGATCCTCCCGGTCCTGCTCGTCTTTCCCTTTCCAGACCAGTTGGGGGTCAAGGGAGGGGTCGCGGGGGTAGAGCATGGTCTGGGGAGCGTACTCTTCCGCAGCGACGAAGTCGCGCAGCTCCTCCGTGGGAATGTTCTTGCGCGTGTCCTGATGCCGGATGGACTCGACCGGCGTGGAACCGCTTTTTTGGGGAGTTTGTTTTTTGGCCATCTCAATTATCCTCCATTGATATTTCCCGCTTGCGCAAATGCGCTCGTATCAGGCTTTGCCCATTCCAGGGATCGGTTATCTCGATATAATCCCAGCGGCCGTAGCCGCCGTGGTTATTTACAGCAGGGATCCAAAGGGTGCGGGCTGTGGCAGCTTTGGCGGCCTTATCCTTCTTCTTTTCGCCCGTGACTTCGATGAGCAGGTTCAGCAGGTCAGCCTTACCTTTTCCGTCGTCAATGCACGCAATGAAGTCAGGGATGTAGTTTTTTTCTTCACCGTTCAAGGTGTAGGGGATGGTAAAGCCGAGATTGTGATTTTTTACGTAGCGGATCACTTCGTCCATGTCCTCAATCGTCTTGGCCATCTTCTGTTCCCAGGAGTCGGTGTCGGCAACGACGTGGGAGATGTGACATTTGTCGTGTCGCGTGGCGAAGACGGGGCGCGTCGTGTCAAAGTCCACGTAGCGGGTGGAGCCGAGGGAGTCATAAGGGCGGAGAATTGGCTTTAGTGCGGGTGTTCCGTCACTGGACGCAACAATAGCCTGATAGATACGGTCGGTGGCATCATGGGCAAATTCAATAAGCAGCAGCAACTGGGGGAAGGTATGATCTTTTAAAGTTACGTACTCGGCTAGCCAGCGTCTGACGATGGCGAGTAGTTGGGGGAATAGCCAGGGTTTATCGTTGCCATCGTCATCACGAAAGTATTTTTCAAGGGTGAGTTTGGCCAGTAGGAAGGCGACCTCGTTGGGCCGGCGTCTTTTGAGGTCGTCAAGGGTATGGATGCTGGTCTCGCCGACGATGGGTGCGTTCTCGGTCTTGGTGGGAATGTCGGCGGTGGAGAGGGCGAGCCTGGATTCTTCCGTAAAGGTAGCGTCAATTCGTTCACCGGAGATGTCGTAGCGATAGCCGAGCAGGCGGGGAAAGGTGATTTCGCAGCCGATGCGGCTTTCCAGGGCGCGGACGCGGGTGGGCAGTGGTCCGGGTTTTGGTTCCTTGGTGGAGCCGCTGCATGGGATAAAGGAGAAAGGCACACCGTAGACCTCGGCATACTCAGGTTCAAACATCCCCTGGTCATTGGCGGCATAGCTCATGCGGCGTAAGCCCCGTCCTACAACCTGCTCGCAGAGCAGTTGCGTACCAAATGCACGGACGCCCAGCACATGGGTGACGGTGTTGGCATCCCAGCCTTCGGTAAGCATGGAGACACTGACAACACACTTGACGTGTTCACCGAGCTTGCCGGTCTTGCCCACGGTGTTCATCACTTCGCGGAGCAGGTCTTCATCGGTGAGGTTCTCTGCGTCGCGGCCGGGATAGCGGGCGCGGTATTCTGCCTTAAAATCTTCAATTTCACGGGCAGCGATCTTCTTGAAGTCGGCGCTCATGGACTCGCCCGATTCAAGCTGCTGGCTGTCCACGAGGATGGTGTTGGGGCGATGCAACCAACCGCCGTTGCCGTCGTCGTTACGGAAGATGGGTAGCTGGCCGGCCTGAACGACATACTTGTCGCCAATATTTTTCTCCCAGCCGGCAATATAGTCAAAGACGAGCTTGGAAACGTTCGTATTGTTGCAAACGACAATGAAGACGGGCGGCGTGATGCCCTTGGCGCGGGCCTCTGTATTGTTCTCCCAGAGGCGATAATATTTCTCGTAGTTGCTGTAGAGACTGTGGAGCGCTCCTTGCAGCTCGACCGGGAGTTTGGGTTCGCCGCCGATAGCCTCGGTCTTACGTCCTTTTTTGGGCAGGTGTTCGCGGATACGCAGCCAGAGGTCACGATAGGTGGGCTGGTCGCCCGTCATGGAATCATCGGACACGGGGACACGGGGCACTTTGACGATGCCAGCTTCGATGGAGTCAATGAGTGAAAAGTCGGATACTACCCAGGGAAACAGCGTGCCTTCAGGGTAGCCGGAGCCGCGCAGGAAAAAGGGTGTTGCCGACAGGTCATAAATGGCTTTTACACCGATTTTGGCCTTGACGGCTTCAATGCCGGAAATCCAGACGCGGGCCGCTTCTTCACGCTGTTTGGCCTCGATGCGCTCATCGCCTGTAAGCTTTTCCTCCTCACCGTCAGGCTTGCGGCGGTAGCAGTGATGGGCTTCGTCATTTATGACGATAATGTTTTTCTTGTTACCCAGTTCGCGGCAGACGCGTCGCACCATCTGGTCGGGTGTTTCGGTAAAGACGCCTGCTTCGCCCTCGGAGAGTATAGTTTTTGTAATTTTGCCGGCTAAGACCTTCTCGCGTAGTTGGAAGGCATGAAAATTCGTGATCAGAATCTTGGCCCGGCCAAGCTGCTCCTGCCATTGGGCCGGGATAATATCGCGCTGGCGGTAGTAGTTCTGCGGATCGTTAGGGAGCAATACGCGCAGACGGTCACGGATGGTAATGCCGGGCGTTACGATGAGGAAGGTGTTGGAGAAGCGGCCGTCCTGGGGATTGGCCAGTTTGTTCAGGGTATGCCAGCCAATGAGCATGCCCATGACAACGGTCTTCCCCGAACCAGTGGCCATCTTAAACGCCGTGCGCAATAACCCGGGGTTTGCAGTTTTGTTTGCACCGCGCAGGTCGGTTTCAATCCAGGCATCCCCGTACTTTCGGGCCACCTCCGTAAGGTAGATAAGTAGTTTCAGAAAGTCATAAAGCCTTTATCCATGCGGCTTCAAGCGCAGTGGATAAATATTTTTCACCCCCACGCGGGGTGTTTTTATTTGGCACCG
>QZJM01000001.1 GCA_003605065.1 Dethiobacter sp.
TTGATAAGTTATCGGAAGTGCGAATGGCAGATATTATTACAGTAACAGGTCTGAAAGGGAAACCTCAAAGAGAATCCCAACTGGAAGAAATGGAACCCGAGCTGAAAAAGTTGTATGAGGGTATGCTGAATACTAGTTTATACAACGGGTATCTCTTTAAATGCCCATTTTTACGAATTCGAGAGCACTTTTTCCATTATGGGGTAGTAAACTCACGCTAGAAAAAGAAGCCAAGAGCCACCCCGCAGATAAAGAGCAGGCCGAACTGCAGGTGAAGCCGGGCGGTAAGCACATCGATAAAGGGCAGCTGGGGAGAGTCTTTTCCCCGTGAGGTAACCTCCATAACCCGTATGGGCTTTAAAGCCACCGGAAAAGTAAAAAGGGTAAGGAGCGCCCATATGCTCATTAAACCGCCCAGCACCATAACAATGACAAGGATATAGGCACTCATAATGAGAAAATAGTAAACGAAACGGGCCTTTCTACGTCCCAAAAGGATGGAAGGATTAATGATACCATAGCGGCTGTCGTGGTTGATATCACGGTATTCATTGGAATATAAAATAGCCGCCACCAGGCAGCCTACCGGCAGAGATGCCAGGAAAACCACGGGATTAAAACTTGCTGCCTGGACAAAGTAGGCACCGATTACCATCAAGGGACCCATCAGAAAAAATACGGCGGGGACTCCAACCCCACGGTATTTTAAGGCGATGGGCCTGGCCGTGTAAAAGTACCCGGCAAAAATCCCCAATATCCCCAGGAGCAGCAATACCGGACCCCGGACCGCAATTAAATAAAGCCCGATTGGAATAACCAGGAGCACAGTCACAATACCTCCTTTCAGCACCTGCTTTGGGGACATCAGCCCCTCCACCAGGACACCGCTGGAACCATAGGAATCAGGGGTATCGACACCGTTGAGAAAATCAAAGTAATCGTTAAAAAGGTTTGTCCCGGCATGGATCAATACCCCACCGGCCAGGGTAAGGAGAAAAAGAAAAGGGTTGAAAAAGCCATCGGCAACCGCCAGCATGGCCCCAAGAAAAACAGGTATTACTGAAGCCGGGTAAGCCCAGGGCCGTGTAGCCCGAAACCAGAGCTTAAGAGTGGACATAGAGAGACACCTCTTTTCCTTTTTTGTATATATTCACTTGTGAGTCAAAAGTTCTATCCATTCAAGCCACGTCCTTAGCTTAGAGATACTGCTCTTTGCGCTGTTTTTCGGCAATTATTCGATACAGTTCTGTTTTTCCGAAAGCGTCGAAATTAAAAAAATACTCATTGCGGATGACCGAGAGTACGACATCCATGGAGGGGATATCGCATCTGACGGTTCTAAGCCAGCCGTCGTATTTTTCCAGATCAGTCGAGGATGCTTAAGGGCCAGGATTTGCAGCAAACCCAGGGCGATACAGCCCAGGTTCACAAAACGCTCTGTGGC
Organism: Dethiobacter sp.; assembly: GCA_003605065.1. GTDB lineage: Bacteria > Bacillota > Dethiobacteria > DTU022 > UBA8154 > UBA9862. Next base: position 1,445 of record QZJM01000001.1, read on the forward strand.
CTCCAGTTTTTGGGCAATCTTTTTTTGCACTTTCGGGTCTGTGATCTGGCTTAAGTCTATGTCTTTCTTTTTTGCTCAGCGGGGCTGATTGTAGCCGGCGGCATGTGTGTCTTAATTTTTTTCCAGGAAGCAGTAAGGATCTTCTTCCAGAAAGTCGCCGCTTTGGGCGTATGCCCGCCCCCGGCAGCCCCCACAGCTTTCCCTGTAGCGGCAGCGGCTGCATTCTCCTTTCAAGTTTCCCCGGTCCCTCAGTAAAGCAAAAACCTCCCCTTCGTCCCAGATGCGATCCAGCGTTTTTTCCCTAACGTTTCCCGCTGTTAAAGGTAAAAAAGGACAAGGCCATACATCTCCCTCCGGCTTTATATAGCAGAGCCCCCGTCCTGCCGTGCATCCCTTGAAAAGAGAGCGTCCCAGAAATCTTTTTAAGGGACTATTTTTTCCTCTCTCCAAAAGAAAAGGCCAGCACTGCGGAGCACCTACCGGTTCTGCGATAAAACCCAGCTCTTCCTGTGCCTGGTATAGGGTCTCTATCAGTTTACGATTCTCTTCCACAGAAAGAGAATGTTCTTTTATGGCTTGACCCCTTCCGACCGGAATAAGCTGGTACAGGAGAGCGATGGAAGCATCATAGTCATCCGCCAACTGTAAGATAGTAGAGATATCTTGCAGGTTTTCTTTCATGGCGGTAATATTGACCTGGACCGGCATCCCCAGGGCTTTCCAGTTTTCAATTCCCTGGATTGCTCTCTGAAAAGCGCGTTTGTCCCCCCTGATGCGGTTATGAACCTCTGCATCGGCACCGTCCAGGCTGAAAGCCAGGCAAAGAACGCCGCAATCGCGCAGGCGCCGGGCTGATTCAGGGGTAACCAGGGTACCGTTGGTGGCGATTACCACTGGAAGGTTCAGGGATGCTGAATATTCGCAGAGCTCATAGATATCGGGTCGGACCAAAGGTTCTCCTCCAGTGAAGACTATCATGCGGAAAATATCAATAGATGCTATCTCCCGCAGCATTTTCCTGGCTTCTTCCGTATCCAGCTCTCCAAGTGAAGGGCTGCCCCCAGAAGTATGACAGTGCTGGCAGTTCAGGTTGCAGGCTGTAGTCATCTCCCATACGGGGTGGTTTGGAAAACCGATGCACCCCATTCCAACTGCCCCCGCCGCTATGCGCATAGTGCGCGAAGCTTTTTTTAAAGTCCATCGGGAAAACCCTTTCCACCGGGTTAGGGAGGCGTAAAAAAGGGCAGAAAGCGCCTGTCGGAGAGGCAGGCTTAAGGGAAGATAGAAAGGCCTGGCCCGGATTTTACCTGGGACGTTTTGTGGGGAACCATTGGAATTAGGCACAATTAAACCTCCCCAGTTATCCTTAATGAAATTCTAAAAGCCAGTATTATCTTATGCATATTATTATGCATAAAGACTTTAGAACCCATTACTTTTCAACAACAGAACTTCCAATTAAACTGCCCTTCACGGGTATAGTCATTTCTTTAAGATATAATGAATGCAGCTAATATGAATAAGGAAATTAATAAGTTGAAGAGAATAGTTGCACCGCAGATCTTTTCCAGGATAGCCCTATCGCGGTACAGCTTCATGCTGACAAGCAACATTTTTCCTCCTCCCAAGGCCATGAGAGGAAAAAACGACCAGACCATTTTGGGGGAGAACTCTTCCAGATTAACGACCCCCAATAGCGTCACCAAGGCTGCTCCGGCCACAATGCAGTAAAGGCGCCCCATCATATCCTTTCCACACCTTACTACCAGCGTTCTTTTTCCTGTTTCCAAATCGGCACGATAATCAGGAAACTCGTTGATGAGTATCACGTTGAATATGCTCAGGGCGACGGGAAGTGAAGCCAGGGTAGCGGTTGGATGAAAATGGCTGGCCATCAAGTAATACCCGGTGTTTACGGTCAGCCACCCGTAGCAAAAAGCTATCAGCACTTCTCCCAGCCCGCGGTAAGCCCACTGGAGTGGCCTGGTGGAATAAAATATCCCGCAGAAAATACCGGTCAATCCCAGGGGGATGGTAAAGGAACCGGTCCTGAAATTAAAATGAAGCAGCAGACCGCTTCCCCCTGCCACGAGGACTGCCAGAAGAGCCACCGCCAAAAGCGATTTCGGCGGTTCTTTCCGGTGAAGGAAAGCCCTTCCTCCACCGCTAAAGCGGTTGAATTCCCTGTTTATACGGTCAGTTTCAAAATCAAAGTATTCTCCCAGCAGGTAGGTGGCCAGCATAATAAAAAAAACTCCACCGGCGGCAGAAAGTATTACCGCCCAGGATATTTCGTATCCGTGGTTCCAAGCTAAAGCCACACCCATGAAAAACGGGGCAAGGCCTACAGAGTAGAAAGGAACTCTCATGGCCTGCAGCCACACGCGATAATTTACTCTAGTATATGTCCCCGCTGTCGGCAATCTACATCCCTCCAAATCTAAATTGCAATATTTCTTCCTTAACTCTTTTACAATTTTTTCTTCCAGGGAAAGGGGGTGCAGCCCCGAATCGTGGCTTTCAATGATTCAACATATTTCCTCCCGGTCCGGGAAAAGTTTATGTAATAAGTACTTTTCTTAAAACTAACTGGGAGATAGCTTCCAGGCTGTTTTGTACATCTTCTGAGGGGATTGCTTCCAGATAGGTTAAGGCTTCGTTCATATACCTTTCCGCAATCTTAATGCTGTACTCTATTCCACCCTGCAGCTTTATTTCATTTTTAATTATAAGTATTTCGGATTCACCAAGCTTTTGTTCCTTTATCCACGAGGAAATGTCATCTTTACCCGGGGAAAGTTTTAACGTATGAATAAGCGGAAGGGTTATGATCCCGTTTTTTAAATCGCTGCAGGTGTCTTTGCCGATATTTTTTTCTTTGCCGGAAAAATCCAGCACATCGTCGATAATCTGGTATACCATCCCCAGTTTTAACCCGTAATTGTAAACAGACGATTTTATCTCCCTGGAAGCTTCGCAGATCAGGCAGCCGGCCAGGCAGCAGGAAGCCATGAAAACAGCCGTTTTCTGCTTTATTCTCTCCAAATACTCTTCTTCGGTTAAATCCGGGTTGGAAACCTCCAGCTGCTGTTGTATTTCTCCTACGGACATTTCCTCCATGGTATTCACCATGAGGTCGATGATCTCCAGGTTTCCGAAAGATGTCAATAAAGTAAAAGCCCTGGAAAAAAGATAATCTCCGAGAAGGACCGCTACCTGGTTCCCCCACAACGTATTGGCCGTGGGCCTGCTGCGGCGCAGGCGGGCCTCATCCAGGACATCATCGTGAAGTAAAGTTGCCGTGTGAATTAACTCCAGGCTTGCGGCAATGGGAATAAGGGACTGCAAGTCCCTGCCCTGGTGCATGCGGGCACATGTTAAAAAAAGCGCTGAACGAAACTTTTTACCTTTCATTTGCCCTAAAAAGGAATTTAAACTACCGATATTATCTGAACGGGACTGAAACATTTCCAGGATAAATTTATCCACATATTCCAGCTCAGGAACAATTTCCCGGAGATCATGCCTCGTTTTCAAAGTTGTTCACTCCCATAGCGTTGTTGGGGAAAGTAAAAAAGAAATTTCCCATGGGGATCGTCAAACCCGGTTAGGGGTCGTATGTACCGGTTAGCGCTTATGTAATGTTCCTGGTAAGGTTGAGGAAATTATCCTCATCCCATAATCTTACGGGAAATACCGTAGGTTGGACCTTGCCAAAGGACGGTACGGACTGGGCGAACTTGTTGGGCAAAATACCGGTGGGGCAGAGCGAAAAACATTCCCCTTCACAGCCCGGACAGCTTTTGAGGGCAATTTCAGGGAAAAAGACTACCTGTTTTTCTATCCCCCTGCCGATGAAGCCGAGGGCATGGGCCTTTTTAACTTCGCTGCAGTAGCGCACACACAAACCGCAGAGTATACAGAAGGTCAGCTCTTTCTCAAATTTATCCGTACTCGTACCGTATACTTTACTCAGTTCCTCTACCCGCCCTTTCGGGGAGGAAGCCTGCAGCAGCTCCAGTATGACCCTGCGAATTTTAACTATGCGGGGTGACATAGTTTCTACCACCAGCCCGTTTTCCACGGGATAAACACAGGAAGCAACTATTTTTGCCTTTTTGCCGCTTGTTATCTCCACGCTGCAGAGGCGGCAGGATCCGTAAGGAGCCAGTCTGTCGTCGTGACAGAGGGTGGGGATCTGTATCCCTGCGTCCCTGGCGGCCTGCAGGAGCGTCGCGTGCTCGCTTGCACTGATTTCCTTTCCGTCGATGGTCAGGCTGACCTTTTTCATCTTTCCACCCTCCTCCGGGTTATTTCCCTGTCTGCGGGAACCGGTGGAACCGGCCCGCCGGAAAGCTTCTCCACCGCACGGTACCTGTCGGGGCACACTTCAAAGCAGATGCCGCATTTGACACACTTTTCCTGTATAATGACATGGATTAGCCCTTTCCCACCGTCAATAGCGCCTGACGGGCAGTTTTTCAGGCAGGCCGTACAGCCCTGGCACCTGTCCGGCTGGATAAAGTAGGAAACCAGGCCCTGGCAAACCTTGGTGGGACAGCGTTTTTCATTGATATGGGCCAGGAATTCTTCCCGAAAATATTTTATCGCTGTCAGGACAGGGTTAGCTGCTGTCTGCCCCAAGGCACAAAGGGAAGCGGCGGAAATAACTTCGGATAAATCTTCAAGGAGGGCAATATCCCCTTCTTCACCATCCCCCCGGACAATTTTCATTAAAATTTTGTGCAGCTGCCTGATGCCTTCCCGGCAGGGAACACATTTTCCACAGGACTCATCGGATAAAAAATCAAGAAAATAACGAGCTACATCTACCATACAGGTGTCTTCATCCATGACAATCATTCCGCCGGAACCCATCATGGCACCTACCTTGGTAAACTCGTCATAATCGATGGGCATATCCAGAAACTGGGATGGAATGCAGCCGCCCGAAGGTCCGCCTATTTGGACGGCCTTAAATTGCCTCCCTCCGGGAATACCGCCGCCGATATCATAAACGATCTCCCGTATTGTTGTCCCCATGGGGACTTCTACAAGCCCAGTATTATTGACATTACCCACCAGGGAAAATATTTTTGTCCCTTTACTGTTTTCGGTCCCTATGGAGGAGTACCAGTCAGCACCTTTATTTATGACCAGCGGTACGTTTGCCAGTGTCTCCACATTATTGAGGTTGCTGGGTTTTCCCCAGATGCCGCTGACAGCAGTACGTATATACTTCGGTCTCGGCTGACCAACCCGACCTTCTATGGCCGACATCAGGGCACTGGACTCACCCGTTACAAACGCCCCGGCCCCACGGTGCACCTCCACATCGAAGTTAAATGTCGAACCCAGGATGTTCTCTCCCAAAAAACCGTATTCCCGCGCCTGGTTGATGGCATGCAGGGTGTTTTCCGTAGCAAGAGGATACTCCTGCCTGATGTAGATAAACCCTTCCTGGGCCCCGATGGCGTAGCCGCTGATGATAAGTCCTTCCAGCACACTATGGGGGTTGCCCTCCATAAGGGCTCTATCCATGTAAGCTCCGGGATCGCCTTCGTCGCAATTTACCACCACGTATTTAGGATTATTTGGAGCATTGCGGGTGGTTTCCCACTTACTTCCTGCCGGAAAGCCACCTCCTCCTCGACCGCGGATATTTGCTTTTTTAACCTCTGTGATAACTTCTTCCGGAGTCATGGTCTGCAAAGCCTTAACCAGGGCTTCATAACCACCGCTAGCAATATAGTCTTCAATATTTTTAGGGTCGATAAAGCGATTATTACCAAAGACAATTTGTGATTGATGCTTGTAAAAAGGTATCTCCCCTTCTTTTATGAATTGTTCTCCTGTGAGAGGATCTTTGTAGAGCAATCTTTCCATGATTTCTTTTTTGATAATGGTACGGGAGACAATTTCCTTTACATCCTCAGCCCTGACACGCATGTAGCAGATCTCTTCCGGTAAAATTAGAACGATAACTTCGTTCTCACAAAAGCTATGACAGCCGCTACTTTTAAGTTCAACCCCGGCAGCAATGTTCTGCCTATCCAGCTCTTCTCTAAACAATTCAAATATTCTTTTGCTCCCTTTTGCCAGGCAACAGGTTCCTCCACTGACAATAATCCTGGTTTTCACTGCTTCCTTAAAGGCCACAACCTTTTTTCTGAATTGAAGCAGTTCCTCCGGGGATCTGATCTTTTTAGCCATTGCTATTCTCCTCCTATTGACACTCGTTAAACAATTTTTCCAACTTAGAGGTAGTGGGGTTACTGTAATATTCGTCGTTAATCGCTACAACCGGTCCAAGGGCACAGCAACCAAGGCAGCCTACCGTCTCCAACGTAAAGCGCAGGTCACTGGAAGTTTCCCCGGGGTTTATGCCCAGGAGTTGAGTTACCCTACTTATCATCACTGGGGCTTTACGGACATGGCAGGCTGTTCCCGTACAGACCTTAACCAGGTTGCGCCCCCTGAGAATAAGGCTGAATACTTTGTAAAAGGTAGCGACTTCATATATCCTCTTTAATGGTATCTGCAGTTGAGCGCTGAGCCTTAACAAAGCCTCTTTGGGAAGCCAGTTGAGTTCATCCTGAATTTCCAGTAAAATTTGTATTAATAAACTTTCTTTTCTGTTGTATTTCGCACATATCTCCTCCACTTTTTCCTGGAGAGCCATCTGTTCACCCAACATCGCCACTTCCCTACTCATTGTCACAACTCCCTTCCCTGTCTGTTTCATAATCTTAAAGTTCTACCGGCATTCTGTCCAGCTGGGCCAGGGTAAAGACCGGCCCATCAAGGCAGACATAAAGGCTACCTATGTTGCAGCGGCCGCATTTTCCGATACCGCATTTCATTCTTTTCTCCAGGGTAGTGATAATGTTTTCATGCTTGAAGCGCATCTTATCCAGGCTCTGTATAACAAACTTGATCATTAATGGCGGACCGCAGAGGATCACTATTTTCCCTTCCGGTTCCGGATTCAGTTCTTCCAGATAAGCAGGGACAAAGCCGACCGGGCCGTCCCAGTTGTCGTCCCCTTTGTCAACGGTTACATTAACTTCCAGCCCCTGGTCAGGCCAGACTTGAAAGAGATCCTCTTTAAAACAGAGGTCCGCCGGAGTCCTGGAGCCGTAAATAAGCTGCAGAGAGCCATAATTCTTGCGGTTCTTTAAACAATAGTTAATCAGCGAGCGTACCGGTGCGAGCCCGATCCCACCAGCGATAAAAAGTAGATCCTTGCCTTTAACCATTTCCAGGGGAAAACCGTTACCATATGGCCCCCTGATTCCCACAGTCTGCCCCTCACCCACTTCATGCAAGGAATCGGTCAAGAGCCCGGTTTTTTTTATACTGAACTCCAGGTGCTGTTCCCCCTGAGAAGCTATGGAAAACATTGCTTCACCAATATGTAGTAGTGATAGCATAGCCAGCTGCCCGGGCCTGGGGGTGAAAGGTTTTCCCTTATCTGTTGTTACATGAAAAGTTTTTACATCAGGAGTTTCCGCAACGATTTTAATGATCCGGGCTTTTTGGGGAACCAGAGGGTTTGCCGCCTTTGGCTCCTTTGTTTTAACGGACATCGACTACCGCCTCCTTTATCTTTCCCGCTACATACGAGATATCGAGATGGACGGGGCACTTGGAAAGACAGCGTCCGCAGCCGGTACAAAGGAATTCACCGTAGCGTTCCTTGTAAAACCAGAGCTTATGTAAAAAACGGTTGCGGAATCGCTCCATTCTGGTGGGTCTCGGATCGTGGCCACCGGCCATCAAGGTGTAATCTGAAAACATACAGGAATCCCAGCAACGGTATTTAAAACCTTCTTCCCCTGCATTTTTTCCCTGGATATCAAAACAGTGGCAGGTAGGACAGACATAAGTACATATGCCGCACCTCAGACACCTTTTGGAAAGATCATCCCACAAAGAATGTTCGAACATTTCCTGCAATTTTTCCAGTATTCCGTCGGTTCCAAAACTTAAAGGACATTGCTGGAAAGGTACGGCCTTCTTGTGAGTATCATGTACATAATCCCTTTGTTTCTTTAAAATCTCTTCCCCTTTGGGTGTTCTGGCTTCGATTCCATAATCTGGACCCGGTCCGGAAAATTTTTCCTCTTTTCCCAAATCTTCTTGTTCAAGTTCAAAAAGGACCAGGTCTGCCCCTTCCCCTCCCTGGGGATTAATACCCAGGGAGGTACAAAAACAGGCAGGTTGAGGTTTACTACAGTTATAAGCAATGAGCACCGTATTGTCTCGCCTATGACGGTAGGCAGGATCTTCAAACCCCTCGCTGAGAAAGACCTTATCCAGTAAAGTAATACTTTTCAGGTCGCAATTGCGGATACCGACGATAGCCCTCGGTCCCTCTGACTGGGTTAGCTCCTGTATCTCTCCGTTCTGTCCTAAAATACTATACTTATACAGAAGGTCCATCTGGGGAAAAAAGAGATCCTTGGGGGGTAAAAAAGAATTTCGCCGCCATTCCAGCTCCATTCCCGACTGCCATGTTTTAAAATAGACATTGTTACCTTTTTTTACCGGAGCCAGAAGATGCATATCCTTGGCCAGGGCATCAATAAATTGAGGTACCAGTAAATTTTTTATTGCTTTCAATTTTCCCACCCTTTCACCGACTATCGAAATTCATCCGGGTCGTCAGAATGGTAATAGCAGAGCGGTTGTTTATCTTCGAGATTTACCCCTGCATTGTACTCGCCAAATAAACTGTTAATATCTTTAATAATTTTTTTATTAATGGTACTAAGGGATAATTCTGCAGGACAGACCCGTTCGCATTCCCCGCACTCGATGCACCGCCCAGCCACATGAATAGCTCTGGTCAGTATATAATTGGCATTTTCGGCCAACTCTACCGCTTTTCCATGCCAGCCAACCCGGTGCTGCTCCAGATAACAACTACGGCAATTGCAGGCAGGACAGATATTTCTACAGGCATAACAGCGTATACATTTTTCAAACTCACCGCTCCAAAAAGCATATTTATCGTCCAGTGTAAGCTTTTCTACCTCTTCAACTTTAAGAAAACGTTTTTGGGGATTAGCCTCCACTTTTTCATCGAGAAGAAAATCGTAAATGACAGGATTGGGATTAGTACAGGCAAGGCATTTCTCCATTGTTGGAAGCTGATTGAAATTATCTTCAACCGTAAGATTAGAAACGTCCTTCATTCCCCGGCAGGGAACACCTAAGATGATCAGGTTTTCTCTTTTAACCTGGTTATCCTGGATAAGGCGCAGAATTCCTCTGGAATCACAACCCTTGGCTGCCAGACCAATTTTCTCTCCCGGTTTTACAACGGCATTCAGTAAATATTTGGAGAGGTTTGCCCCACAGAAATCATCCCAGATCAAACGTTCGATCTGACCCGCCTCAGTAATAAAGGCCGGGGGAGAATAAAAAGGAAGCTGCCCCTTTTCAAAGCCGATAAAACACTTTATCTCCTCTTTTTCCAGCAGGTCATACACCTGTTTTTTGATCATCTCTTCAATTTTTTTCATAACAGATCCCTGTACTTTCTGTTTGGCCCAAGGGCCATAATTTCTTCGGTAAGCTTTGTTATTGTCGAGGCAAATTTTTGTCCTTCGGAACTGGAAACCCAGCGAGTTTGGAACCTCTGGGGATCGAAGCCGCAAAACTCCAGTAAACGTTGCATAAGCATGAAGCGGCGCCGGGCAAAATAATTACCACTAACATAGTGGCAGGTGCCGGGGTGTCACCCTGCCACCAGTATGCCATCTACTCCTTTTTGAAAAGCCTGCAGGATGAATTGGGGATCAACACGTCCTGAGCAGGGGACCCTGATAATACGAACGCCGGCAGGATACTGCAAGCGGTTTAAACCGGCCAGGTCTGCTCCTGCATAGGCACACCAGTTACAGCAAAAGGCGATGATCCTGGGCACCCAATTCTCGGATTTTTGTACTGTTGCTTCCTTCACTGACATACTGCCTCCACCTCCTCTACCTAAGATTCTATCCTGCCATTTATTCTTTTTGACGTTATTGTGAGCAGTTTTTCCCAGGAGGCGATATCCTTTCATCAGTACCTGCTCCTGAAAGAAGCTGTAATCCAAGCTTAAAGAAAGAGAACAAGCCACCAAAGCGTGCTTTCACCGGCCAGTGAAGCTCCTTGCTGCCGCAGAGGGCATAACCGGTCTCTTCCATTTCAGCCCTGCCGTGGAGTATTTCCAGAACTTTTCTGGCGGCAGGGAGCGGGAAAAGTCCTCCCGGGAGCTCTCCCAATTCTTCCCTGGTGATTTCATCCACCAGCTCTATAATTTTCTCCGATTTTTCCAGGGCTTTTTTAACAGAAAGAAAAGTTTTTGCATCAATTATCTCCAGTTCAAGCTTAAGAGCATTAAATTTTCGGGCGGTAGCATAGGTAGCCCTGACCAGTTCGTGACGGCTCATCCATTGTGTCTCGTAATTTAGCATATATTTCCAGCTGGGAGCCAGCAGGGCCGTGCGATAATCATCCAACTCCTTCCATAAAATCCGGTAACCATAGCGGTCAGGGTCTTCGTAAATGGGGCTGCCAGGATCAAGAAAAGGAGCATACGGGGCAGCATAGGGGACTATGTTTGCTGCTGCACCAAATTCTTCCCGTAACTGCATAATTATGCGGCGGGAGAATTCCACGCACCCGAGAGCATCCGCGTACTTTTGCCCGGGCAGGCCAATTATGAAAAAGAGGTCTATTTTTTGGCAACCGTTCCTCAAAGCCTTCCTCATGGTATTAATTATTTCTTTATTGCTGCTGTGGCTGAATTTACCTCCTCCATTTTCCCTGATTTTCTGCACATGGGATTCGATGCTGAGTTGCAGGCTGTATCTCGAAACGGAACTGTTCAGCCTTTTAAAGTACTCATCTGAAGCCGGCTGAAAAAGTTCAAAAATAAATTCATTAGGCACCTTTTCAGCAGCAAGCCCATCCAGAAACTCTTCGGCATATTTACGTCCTCCCTGGCGCAAATCGTGTATTACAAAAATCGGTGCCCTGCTAAAAAGAGTGATCGTGCGCACATCTTCCCTCAGCCTGGCAGGAGAGCGAAAAGCCGGGGTTTTTCTGTTACATATTCGTTGATAGGCGCTACTGCTCCCTCCGCAGATGACACAGTTCATGCTGCAGCCCCGGGAGGTAAGCAAAAGGGTCATGGGGTACTCCAGCCACCCCTGATAAGGCAGGCAGTTTAAAAAACTTCCATTTTTAAAAACTGAGGAAATAAGATACCGGTAAGCAGGAACATCCACATCATCCAGGCAGGAGGGAACATGGCTCAGGGGATTTTCCACCACGCGGCCATCGCCATCCCGAAAAGTCAAATTGGGGACTTCTTTAAGATGCAGACCTTTCGTAAGACAATTCAACAGCCGGTAACAGGGCTCTTCAACGGAATCTCCTCTTAAAACATAATCCACGCTGCTATACTTCATCAGCTCCTGATGGTAATAAGAAGCTGTCATCCCTCCCATGATAATCACGCTGTCGGGATGGTGCTTTTTTACCAGATGGGCGATCTCGATACTCCCGTGCACATGAGGTAGCCAGTGCAGGTCCAGTGCAAAAAAACGCGCCCTGGTCCTGGAGATAGTTCTCTCCACATCGTAAGCTGGATCTGCCAGCATTTTATAGGCAAGATTTATAATTTGCGTCCGGAAGCCCCTTTCTTCCAGGTAAGAAGCAATACTGGTAACACCCACCGGATACATTTCAAAAATCGGAGACGAAGGGATCACATCGGCGATGGGACCCCAAAAGTTTTTGTATTTCCTGAAGTCATAGACGCTGGGAGCATGAAAAAAAAAACAATATCAGGCTTGGAAAACAAAATTTTACCCCCTTCCTGTTGTGCAACTGTTTACTTTATTGACAGGCTGCTTCCACCACCGCTATCATTTGCTCATTTGTAAATCCCTTTAAGTTGATAGCTCCGGAGCGACAGGCTACAGAACAGTTTCCACAACCCTGACAAATAGCCTCGGTTACTGCAGCTATCTGCCGCTGCACCATCTGACCGTGGATCTTTTCCGTAATGGTTTTATGCTCAATGGCTTTGTAGGGACAGACAGCGATACAGATACCGCAACCCGAACAGATAGCTTCGTTAACCGTGCTTTTAATGGGATCGAGTTCGCGCTCATCAGCAGAAAACAGTCCACAGACCTTTACTGCAGCAGCGCTGGCCTGGGAAACAGTATCAGGGATATCTCTGGGCCCCTGACAGGTACCTGCAAGATAGATACCAGGCGAATGAGTTTCCACTGGTCTCAGTTTGGGATGGGCTTCCTCGAAGAAACCATCTTTATTCGTGCTTACGCCAATATGACTGGCAACCACGTCAGAATCCTCGCTGGGAATCATGGCCGTGGCTAAAACAACCAGATCGGCCAACACTTCCACTTGTTTTCCAAGCAAAGTATCCTCACCCCGCACAATTAATTTATCCTTTCCGGGAAACACTGGAAATACTTTTGAAACCCGCCCCCGGATATAAATGGCACCTTCTTCCACAGAACGCCGATAAAATTCTTCGTAAGCCTTCCCGGCCGTCCTGATATCCATATAGAAAACGTAAGCCCTGGATCCTTCAATTTTATCCAGCACCTGGTGAGCGTGCTTGGCCGTATACATGCAGCAGACCCGGGAGCAGTAGCTTTTCCCCTTGGCTTCGTCCCTGGAACCCACACACTTGATAAAAACAACGTCTCGGGGCTCCTTCCCGTCCGACGGTCTGATAATCTTCCCTCCAGTAGGACCGGCGGCATTGGAAAGCCTTTCGAACTGCATCCCCGAAATCACGTCAGCATATTTCCCCAAGCCGTATTCTGAATAAGCATTTTCGCCACCGTAGAGATCAAAACCAGTAGCAACAACAATCGCTCCAAATTCCTCTTCCAAAACCTGGTCTTCCTGGGTATGATCGATAGCATCTGCCGGGCAAACTTCCTGGCATACACCGCACTTTCCATCCATATTAAACCAGCGACACCTCTCCCGGTCAATTACCGGCTTGTTCGGCACCGCCTGGGGAAAACGGATATAGATGGTCTTGCGGGCGCTCAGCCCCAGGTCGTATTCGTTGGGAACCATGTTGGGACATTTTTCCCAGCAAACACCGCATCCGGTACAGAGATTGTGATTAACAAACTTTGCCTTCTGGCGGATCTTTACCCGGAAATTCCCTACGTACCCACTTATTGTTTCAATCTCGCTATAAGTCATCAGCGTAATATTGGGGTGTTGCGACGCAACACTCATTTTCGGTGTACTTATTCACCCGGAGCAGTCCAGGGTGGGAAAAGTCTTATCCAACATGGCCATCTTTCCACCAATGGTATTATCCCTTTCCACTAAAACAACAGGATAGCCGGCATCTGCAATATCGATGGCCGCTTGTATGCCGGTAATACCCCCTCCGATAACCAGGGCTTTTTTATTGATGAGAACAGACGGCCTCTGCAGAGGAACATTCTCTGATACTTTGGCCACCATCATCCGCACCAGATCGATCGCTTTGGCAGTGGCCAGGTCTCTGGACCTGCTGTGAACCCAGGAGCACTGCTCCCGGATATTGGCCATCTCCAGTAGATAGGGGTTAAGCCCGGCACGCTCCAAAGTTTTTTGAAATGTGAACTCATGTAAACGTGGTGAACAAGAAGCCACAACGATTCTGTTCAGGTTATGTTCCTTAATGGCTTGAATAATTTTTTCCTGTCCCGGGTCAGAGCACATATACATATAATCCGTAGCGTAATAAACATGGGGAAACCTCCTGGAAACTTCTGCCACATGCTTTGAATCTACATTTGCAGAGATATTGGTGCCACAGTGACAGATAAAAACTCCTACACGTTTCATAAGCCATCCTCCTCAACCATGGAACTAAAGTCTTTCTAAAGAAGATTTCGGGCTTTCAAAAGAGGCTGTGGATCTATGAAATGCTTCTTTATGCCCAATTCTTTCGGTGAAATCCCCATGGCAAGGCCCATTAATTCGGTAAAATAAAAGACGGGCATCTGGAAATTTGTTTTTTTCACTTTGTTGATATTGCCCTGTCTCATATCCAGGTTGAGCATGCATACCGGGCAGGCGCAGGCCACACAATCAGCACCAGCTTCCACGGCCGCTGCCAAAATGTTGCTGATAATCTGAAATCCGGTCGCCGCATTATACGTGGAATGGAACGCCCCACAGCATTCCACTTTTTGACTCCAGTCCACAGGTATTCCCCCTAATGCAGCAACGATTCTGTCCAGGGACTGGGGATCTTCCTGGTCATCCATGGCCAGTTCCGCTGGACGAACCAATAAACAGCCGTAATAGGAGACCACCTTTAAACCGGCCAGGGGTTTTTCGACCCGGGAGGCAATCTTATCCAGGCCATATTCCCGCTCAAATACTTCAATAATAGAAAGAACATCGTTGCTGGCAATATATTCCATTTCAATTACCTCGCTGACCTTCTTTTGAAGCTCCACAGAGGTTTTTACCGCCTCCCTGGCCGCCTTCAGCTTGTTATAGCAGGCAGCACAGTTAACAGCAACATTAAGACCGTTTCTTTCAGCCAGGGCCAGGTTCCTGGCAGGCAGGGCTACTGCCAGAAGCCGACTCTTTTTCTGGGCATAAAAAGCGCCGCAACAATTCCACTGGGGAATCTCCCACAGTTCAATCTCCAACTTCCTCGCCAGAGCCTTCGTGGACAAATTATACTCGATACTTGTGGCGTTAAGAGAACATCCGGGATAGTAGGCAAATTTCAAGGCACATCACCCCCCAGTTCTGCTTCCTGTGCCCGGGCAAAGATCCGTTTTACGGCACCACCATCGGAAATCTTGTGAGGCAGAATACTTATCTTGCCTCTCGATAACATGGGCAGCCCCAGCATGGCATCCTTAAAGAACTGCTTCGACTTAAGATTAAACCCCAGGATTAGCCCCAGCTCAAAAACCCGGCCAAAAGTTTTAACAGACCAGAGGAAGAGATCCCCAAAGAGTTTGATTTGTTTGCCCGTAGATATACCGTTTTCCAGGGATTTTTTCCGTAAAGTCTCCATCAAGGATGGAAGATCGATATTCTGAGGACACCTGGTATAACAGGCAACACAATTGACACATAACCAGATTGTGCGTGCACGCAACAACTCTTCCTTCATCCCCAGCTGTAACATCCTTATAACCTGCCTGGGCATATAATCCATGGCAAAGGCAACCGGGCAACCTGCCGAACATTTTCCGCACTGGTAGCAGTCTTTCTCGTTAACTCCACTTTCCCTGCGAATTTCCTCTATAAAACCCCTGTTTTCAGCATAAGCTGCATTGAGGCTTATTAAATTACTTCTCACTTTCTCCATGGCCATCTCCCTCTTTGCCCGGTTACATGTGTTATACTTACTTTTTGTATGAGCATATCAGCAATGCTTTTAGAATCCACGTTCTTTGCGTTTCAGAATTCTGCTTACTGGCCTGGTCTACAGGATCATTTTTTAAACAATTTCTCGATAAGCGAGGTATTAAAGTCACCCTCCCTGTACTCCTTGCTTGCCAGAATCTGTAAATTTAGGGGGATCGTTGTTTTAATGCCTTCTACCTTAAAAGCGGCCAGTGCCTCTTCTAAACGAACAATAGCTTTCGGGCGTGTTTCGTCCCAGGCAATAACCTTAGCAATTAAAGGGTCATAATATGGTGTAACAGAAGATCCTTTTTCAATGGCATGGTCGATCCTGAGATGTCTGTTATCTAGATCCGGAAACTGTAAATTTGAAATTTCCCCCGGAGAGGGAGAAAAAGTAACAGGATCTTCAGCATAAACCCTGGCCTCAATAGCATGACCTTCCAGCTTGATATCATCCTGGTTTAGGCGAAGGTTAGTTCCCGCAGCAACTTCCAACTGGCTTTTAACAATATCCATCCCCGTTAAAAATTCTGTTACCGGATGTTCAACCTGCAGCCTGGCATTTACCTCCATAAAGTGAAACTCTCCCTTGTCCGACCTGAGAAACTCAATTGTTCCTGCTCCTTCATACCCCATGGCAGCAACAAGTTTCCTTGTATACTCATAAAGAGCGTGGCGCTCTTCTTCCTTCACTACCGGGGAAGGAGATTCTTCAATGATTTTCTGGTGTTTCCTCTGGGTAGAGCATTCTCTTTCACCCAGGCAAATACATTTACCGGATTTGTCAGAAAGAAACTGTACCTCGATATGTCTTGGGTTGACAACTTGTGCCTCCAGATAGCAATCGGAAGAACCAAAAGCAACCATGCCTACCCGTAAAACCCTTTCCCACACATCCCGAATCTGGGCCATGTCCTGGATGACTTCAATGCCTTTCCCGCCCCCTCCTTTATCCAGTTTGAGAAATGCAGGTAATCCGATTTCAGCAATAACTTTATGGAGTTCATCCAGGCTTCCAAAAGGTGCTATCGTCCCCGGTATAATGGGAACGTTTACCCTGTAAGCGATCTGGCGGCAGTAGCATTTTGACTCAATAGCTTTCATCACACCAGGTGGTGGGCCTATCCATGTAACACCACTGGAAACAACTGCTTCTGCAAAGGAATAATTTTCAGACAAGAAGCCATAACCAGGATGAACCGCATCAGCCCCTGCTTTTTTAACAGCATCAATAATGGCCTCATTATTAAGATAGCTCTTTAAAGGATTTGCCGGGCCGATGTTATATATTTCATCTGCTTCCTGCAGATAAAAGGCATCCTTATCCGCATCAGAATAAATTGCTGCGGTTTTTATTTTGAGTTCCCGGCATGTTCTCATTATTCTCCTGGCAATTTCACCTCTGTTTGCTATTAATATTTTTTTAAACATAGTCCTTTTCTACCTCATTCAATTCCAAAATTATCATCGAGCTGCCAACATCCATTTCGTCCCATTCTTTGGCAAGTATTTGTTTTACCTTCCCGTCGTGTTCTGAGATAACTTCCAATTCGGTTTTCATGCAATTTATGACAGCAACTGTCTGCCCCTTTGAAACATGGTCTCCTTCACTTACAATAACCCTGGCCACCAGCCCGGGCATATGTGCATTAATTTTTGCTTCCATGTTTTTATCTCTCCCTTCATGTAAATCTTATAGTTTTTACTCTAAACTACCATAAAGTAGTTTTCGCTTTTGGTGCAGCCATACCGATGATAGCAACCCTATCTTTGATGCTTTCCATCTTTTACCTCCTTTGTAACGGTAAAGAATTATTAAAGTTATTGTAATTGTGAAAATAAATATAAACAATATATATTTTTGACAAATTATCCGATAGGCATTGTATATTTTATACTAGCACTACAGCGAAAATTATAAATAAGTGAAGCCACGGGGACGGTTTAGAGGTAAGGTGACACACCTCTTGCAGAGGAATGTCCCCATGCAATGTCACCGTAGCGCAGCGAAAGAATCGGGGACATTCCCCGACGCTTTATCAGGGGTGTGTCCCCATACCTTAATCGGGAAGACGATGGAAGAACGAAATCGCTATCGCGATGGCTTCCCTAAAAACACCATGATTTAAAAAAATAGTGAAAAAGTATGCCTTCTGTGGTATTGTTTAATCGCTAAA
>QZJM01000079.1 GCA_003605065.1 Dethiobacter sp.
ACGCAGCACAGCGCTGTCATTTCTATACTACTCCATTACTCTGCGGGTCATAATAATGTATGAATACGGCGAACTTAAACTGATACGCCTCCTCCCCACTTTAGGCGGAAAGTTACCGCTGCTTTAATCAGCATGTTCGGGATTAAAAGCGCGAGGAACGAAGGTTAAGGCGGCCAACTGTCTGAGCGAAGTGAGTTGTTGGCCGCCTCCTGAGTGACGAGCACCACCTTAGTGTAAGTTGAACTTGCTAAAGCTTTCCGGCCATATTATATACTGAGTTGAACTTGCCTAAAGCAGCGGTAACTTTCCACCCATTTTAATATTTGAAATATTTATAATTGCCAAGAATAATTGTTTTTGTTAAAATTAATTGTAACTATTCAGCCCTTTAATAAAACAAGCTAAAATTCTGGAACAAAAGGATTTCCTTCCAGTGCTGATTTAATTACATAGAGTACTGGCCGGGAGTTTTTCCTGGCAGTAGAGATATATCCTCTGATGCGGCAGAATATTTTCGCACCCTGGTCGCTGCGGAAAACACCGGAAATTTTCTATTTTACCTTTATCATGCGCAGATCTTTTTCGGCCTGGTTGTTATCAAAGGGAATCATAAAATCGTACATAAAGGCCAGGGTTTCTCGCCGGTGCTCTTTCAAGCGGTCCAGCATGTTTTTCGCTTTGCTCTGTTTTGTCCGGCCCCGTTTGCCTTTTTCCTTAGCTGGGGGCGGGTTTTCCAGGAAGCCTTTCTCGATGATGCGCTCATATCTTTTCTCGAAACTTTCGATTTCTTCGTGTTCAAGCTTATCGGTTTCCGTTTTTCTGGCATCTACAGCAGTTTTAATTTCCAGGAGCAGGTCCATCATCTCCTTTGCCCAGTTTTGACCGGTCAGTTCCAGGATTCCGGTCAGTTCCCTTAAATGATGGGCGTTGCAAAGAGCGTGGTCACATTTATATTTCAGGTAAGACTTCCAAAAGTCATGAACCGCCACCCCTTCAAAGTGTGGCAGGATACCGATGGCATCAGTGGCTTTGGAGCCACGTTTTAGGTGATGGGCATAATGGGTAAGGATTCCTGTAGAAGTTACATGCAGCCACTGCCGTTTGCCTTCGATGCGTATTCCCGTTTCGTCCAGGTGCAGCAGCGGCGAACTGTTTAGCTGGTCTTTGATCTTTTCTTCTACCGTTTCCAGTGCTTGGTAGGCGGCATTGTTAAAGTTAAACAGGGTGCCTTTGCTTAAAGGGTGGTTAAAAACATCCTGGAAAAGTTCACTAATACGTCCATAGGGAAACTACAGCGTTTCTTGAAGTTCGAACCGGTTGCCGGCTGCCCAGGTAAATCGCTTTGTTTACTGTTACAACTACCTCATGGCCAATGAAGAGCTGGGATTCGTAATCCCGGCCCAGGCCCGGGAAGGGAGTTTTACCTAGACCCTGAGTGTTCGACGTCAGGGAAGATGAGAAAAGTCTAGTGCTCAAGTTTACCAACCGTAAAGGTAACAAAGCACGAATGGAACTGAAAATGATTGCCTGAAATATTTGCCCTGGTTAGGGGAAGGTGATCAGTAGCAAACATACACTATTAAAGGATTACCATGCCAGATACTGGAATATCTGTCAACCTTATTTGAAAAAGAAATGTACGAAAGGTGATTGGACAGTACAATGGAAAATATAGAAAAGTCAAATCTACATAGACTAAAAATGAAGATCGTAGAGATCCTGCATAGAAAGAGAGAGAAAATTTTGAATCAATTTTATAGAGCTTATTGTTTAAGAATTAAGGAATTTGATAACCGAGGTAGAGCCTTAGAGACTTTGGAGCAGATCTGCCTACCGGTTAAAAGAAGATTTTCATTGAAGTTAGATAGATTCATGGAAGTATTAATGAATGGAGATTACAATTATAAGTTTGAAGAGATAGAGAAAGATGTAGAATACGCACTTAAGTTCATAATTCCTGCTCAATATAAGGACTTAAGATCTCATGATGTGGTGAATATGACAAGAAGCTTTGTTACCGCGGCAACCTCAGCCGTTTTAGAAGAAATAAATCCTTTGGAATATTCGGTAACAAAAGAAGGGATTGTAAATTTAATGAATGAATTAGTCTATATTACCTTTGAAGACTTATGGGTGAGCAGTGTGATAGGGTTCAGACATCAAAACTCTATGATTCAAAAGCTTCTATCCAGACTCATGACGATCCAGGAAGAGGAACGTCAGAATTTCTGGAGAGAAATCCATGATCACTTCCTTCAGATTCTTGCCATTATACCCGTAAAATTAGAGATTATAAAGGAGCTGTCCTCAAAGGATTTAAAAGCGATGGAAGAAGAGATAAGAAGATTTAAAGGGATGATAAAAAAGGTTACAGGTGAGATCCGTTCTTCATGTCAGAGCTTCAGTTTTTCTTGGATAGAAAACAGAGGATTGTCTTTTAGTCTAAAAAAATTGGCAGAAATTTTCGAGAAACAATTCGAGCTCCAAGTAAATCTTGATATTCATGAAAAAGCATCATTGATAAAAGGCTTTTCAGGGGCAACCCTTTTTCGCATAATTCAAGAAGCCCTCTATAACGTTGCCAAACATGCCGAAGCAAAGGAAGCAAAAGTAAAAATAGATATAGAAAATGAATATGTTTTTGTTACCATTGAGGATAACGGCATAGGTTTTGATGTAAAAGAAGTACTCAAAAAGGACTTGGATAATCATCTAGGATTGAATTTTATGAGGGAACGTGTAATATCTCTAAATGGTTTTTTAAGGATAAAATCGAATAAGCATAAAGGAACTAAAATAATAGTAAAAATACCCTTAAAAGTTTTTGAAAACTATAAAAATATTGAAAAAAAACAATAATTGGAGAGATCAAAATCAATGATGATTGAAGATATCAGTATCCTTTTGGTTGACGATCACGAAATTTTTTGTGAATCCCTTGCTTTCTTCCTTTCGGTAAAATATGGAATAAAAGAAATTGATATAGCCATATCTGGAGAAGAGGCATTAATGAAGTTAGAAAAAATAAAACCTGATATTGTCATAATAGATATTGAGATGAAAGATTTGGATGGTATCAAGCTGTTGAAAAAACTGAGAATGAATTTTTCTGACATTAAGGCAATAATATTGAGTATGCATGATGAAAAAGAATATATTTTAGAAGCAATAAATGAAGGGGCTAAAGGGTACATTCTGAAAGAGTATTCCTCTTCCAATATAATTAAAGCAATACAAAGTGTCCATACTGGTGGGATGTATTTTGATCCTAAGATTGCTTCAAGAATAATGAGAAATGTAATAGAAGAATCTCGTAATCTAGTAAAAGGAATGGATCGAGAAACTCTGAGCCAAAGAGAGGTTGAGATCCTAAAATTGATTGCAGAGGGGCTTACAAACAAAGAGATAGCTAAGAAATTATCCATAAGTGTCCACACCGTAAGAAACCATATAGCAAATATCTTTCCAAAACTAAACAGTAAAACAAGGACAAAAGCAATAAAAGAAGCAAAGAAAAAGGGATTCATATAGGGAATATCCGGTCAAGTCCAATTTTGTGTGTAAAATCCCTCTGGTAGATTTTGAGGCTTTTGGGAACCTTGTTAAGCTGCCTCTAACTCGGGTTTTCTAGTTTTTCCTGCTTCAGCCCCGTCTTGCTTCTCCCTCCATGCCCAGTCCTGTAATTACTTTAAATATCTCATCATTTTGTTGCTTGACAAATTAATTTTATATTTATGCAACTCTAATGAAAATAAATATTAAAAATAGGTTGACAAGTATAATTGTTGGTGCTAATATTAAGTTAGTGAATGTTCACTTAGTATCTCTCTAATTTATTTTAGTATACTTTACTCTATTTGAGAGAGGTTTCCTATATGAAAAAAAATAATACAAAAAAAGATAGAAAAGAGACTGGTAATTCCTTTAAACGAGAAGAGTTACTTAAGATAACTACTAAATATTTTTATGAACAGGGTTATGATAACACCTCAACAAGAGATATTGCAAAGGCCTCTGGTCTCAGCATTGCTGGATTATATTATTATTTTAAAAATAAGGAATCGATTCTTTTTAATATAATAGATAAATCCGTTGAAAATCTTTATAAATCCTTAATAGATGCAACAAATAGTGAAGACAGTCCAAAAACTAATTTAAGTAGAATTATTGAAAAGGTATTTAAAGAAGTAATAGAAAGTCACATGGAGATTGGTTTGTTATTTAAAGAGGACCACAGGTTAACCCAAAAACATTTAAAACTTATTAATAAAAAGAGGCGTATGTGTTTAGAAATTGTTAAGCGTGAAATAGCAAGGTTGAAAGAAACAGGAGAACTTAAACCATCATTAAATATAACCTCTACTGCTTTCTCATTGATCGCTATGACAAACTGGCCCCATTTTTGGTATGATCCTAATCGCTCTATTACAATAGAAGAATTATCAAATGAAATTAAAGAAATTTTTTTTGATGGTATACTAATAAGATCTTAAAGTAATTATTTTTAAAAATTTATATAAACACAAATACTACCGTTAATCCGTCCTGCCACAGACCTCATAAACGGTAGTATTGCGAAGCACGTAGCTTATTTATATTTTATCAAAATAATTTTAATTTGTAAAGGAGTGAGGCTTATGTATTAG
This sequence comes from Dethiobacter sp., assembly GCA_003605065.1. Taxonomy (GTDB): domain Bacteria; phylum Bacillota; class Dethiobacteria; order DTU022; family UBA8154; genus UBA9862. Next base: position 4,647 of record QZJM01000079.1, read on the forward strand.
GAGATGATTACTACCAAACCTACTTTATTAAGGTTTCATAAAAAAGGTTCTCTCGATGTTTTTACATGGCTCCGATTTTACCGTAGAAGGGAGGAAATAATAGATGTATACGATTGATGTAGATACAGGCGGTACTTTTACAGACGGTTTCTTTACAAAGGATGGTGATTATTGGACAGTTAAGGTTTTGACAACTCCCCATGATCTTACCGTGTGTCTCGCAGAATGTATAAAAGAAGGATCCAAACAGTTTGGGTTATCTGTAGAGGAGATGTTGGTCAAGGCGGATGTGGTGAGATATTCAACGACAGTTAGTGTAAATACGCTTATTACCCGAACCGGTTCAAAAATAGGCTTGCTGATCAGTAAGGGTTACAAAGAGACATTATACGCTAAAGACAGAAAGGAGAAGGAGCCGCTTTATTCCTTGATTTCCCAGGAAATGATCCAGGAAATTGACGAAGAAATTGATAGTCAGGGAAATATAATAAAACCTCTTAATAAAGCAGAAGTGATAGAGAAAGTACAGTATCTAATCGACATGGGTGTAAGGTCTATAGCCGTGAGCATGAAAAATTCTTACATTAATCCTGCTCATGAGAAAGAGGTAAAGGCTATAATCAAAAGCCAATATCCGGAACATTATCTTGGAAGAGTGAGAGTCTTTCTGGCATCAGAGATTTCAGATCAACCAGGTGACTTCCCACGTACAAATGCTGTAGTAATAAATGGATACATCCATGACTCTCTTGTCAATTATCTGTATAAAGCAGAGGAAGACCTGAGAAACAATTTCTATCGTTATCCTTTAATGGTAGCCCACTCGCACGGAGGTGTAAGGCGAGTTGCCAAAACAAGGGCAATAGATACTTATTCTTCTGGTCCGGTCCTTGGTCTAATTGGAGCGAAAAGTTTGGCTCTCCTGTATGATTACAGAAATGTTTTAACTGTTGATATTGGCGGAACAAGTTTGGATATAGGGTATATCTATAATGGTGAGTATAATTACAGCTTTCAACCAAAAATAATCGATCTGCCTGTTAGCATTCCTATGATAACCACTTATTCCGCACCTATTGCTAGCAATTCAATAGCAAGGCTCAATGCTGGAAAAAATCTTCATATAGGGCCCCAAAGTGCAGGGTCTAAGCCGGGGCCTGCCTGTTTTGATTTCGGAGGATTGGAGCCTACTGTGACAGATGCGGATGTAGTTCTTGGCTATATTGATCCAGATTATTTTCTTGATGGTAGGATTAAACTGAATAAAGCAAAAGCTGTTTCCGCAATAAAGAGTCGTATTGCGACTCCGCTTGGTATTTTCGAAGAGGAAGCAGCATTCATGATAAGAGAAGAAGCTGGAAGAAAGATACGGAAAGAAATCATTGCATACTTAAAAAGTCAGGGAACTGAACCAGATGACTTGAAGAATTTTGCCTTCGTTGTGTATGGGGGAGGCGGACCAACGCATTGCTGCGACTTTGTAAAAGAACTCCCTTTTGGTCTCAGTATCATGAGTCCATATGCCTCTGTATTCAGCGCCTTTGGCTCTTCGGCAACGGATTTGCTGCATAATTATTCAAAATTTTTAAAGGTAACACTTTATGATGGTAAGGCATATTTTTCCGATTATGATTGGTTTAATGGCATTGTGAACCAATTACTCGAATCAGCGAAAAAGGATATTAGGGGAGAGGGGTTTTTACCTGATGAGGCACTTTATTTCTTAGAGATTACCGGTGGTGAGAAGCTGGAAGGCATAAAGATTAAAACAGATAAACTGTTTCTTAAATCAGAAGGAGATGTCAAGGAACTCTGCACAATGTTAAGCGCCAACAGTGTAGGGAAAGATGAGATAGAAATATCTAATATTTCCGTCATTGCTCTTGTAAAAATGCCTCATATGGAATTTAAGGCAAAGAGTCTAACCGGATCGGATCCTGGCAAGGCGCTGAAAGGCTACCGGGAAGTATTCTGGTCTCTAAATACGGGCTATAAGAAGACGCCTATATACCAACGAGAATTACTTGAATCTGGGAATATAATTGTTGGTCCTGCAATTGTTGAAGCTAAAGATACGACCTACGTGGTGCCAGAAAATATGTCTCTGGAAATAGACAAGTACACAAATGCAATCATAAAGGAGGTTTGACCATGGATAAGGTACGAATAACAGAGTATTTGGATATTGATTTAAAGAAGGAGATGTGGTGTTGCAACCGGTGTGGTTCAGAATTTGTCAGTGCGAGAGAGTCCTATATAAAAGGTTGTCTGGTCTACGAAAGACCTGGATCTGATGTATATGGACCACCTATAGAAGTTGCAGAAGGCCAGTGTGTTTCGTACGCTCCAGACCCTGATCTTATGCGAATTATCGAAGTGTATTGTCCTGCATGTGGAGTTATGATAGAAGTTCAATATTTGCCGCCGGGTCATCCTATTCTCTTTGACATTCAGCTGGACATAGATAAGTTGGAAGAGAGGTATCTAAAGGAGCAGGCACAGGCATGACGGGAAAACTGCTATTTCGAAATACAATCCGAGGAAAGCATGACGGTAAGCCGTGTTTCGTCCCCTTTATTTACAGACTGGTAAGTAGGATAGCAAACACTCCTTTAAAAGACATGGTTTGGGACGCAACATATTACACATATTCAATAGAGAGTGCGTACAGGTTACTTAATTCTAGCGTTATATGCAATGCATTTGACTGCACAATCGAATGCGAGTCATGCGGATGTGAAGTAGTATGGCCCGGTCTATATGAAAAACCATACTTGGCTGGTTTAACAGATTTCACCGCAACAACACGAGAGAATTTTCTAACTTCCGGAAGAATTCCAATCATTTTAGAGGCTACAAAGCGCCTGACAATTTCCTTGGGAAGAGAATGTGCTATTGTAGGAGTAGTTACCGGTCCATGTACACTCAGAAGAATTGCTGCTGGTGAAGGCTTTGAAAATAAAAATAAAAACGGTACAGAGATCATATCAATGTTGGGTGCACTCATCATAAGTTATGTACGGGCTCTGTGTGAACTAAAGATCGATGCCGTTCTATTTAGGGAAGATGTGCTTGGCACAGAATACATGGAAGAATTATTACTGCACAAGGATGCTTACAGGCGTGTTTATGGAACCTTATTTAACATCGTGAAGGCGTATAACGTTTTTTCACTGCTTACTCTAAAAAGTTTGCCTGTTGAGACTATTGAGAAGGTGGCTAGTTTGCTAAAAGTAAATGGAATAATTTTATATGGCCAGAATCTAAATGAATCGGACTTGACGCTTTTGAGAGATATTTGCCATCGCTGCAAGATATCAGTTGGTTTACCACTTCCTATAGAGAATGCTAGCCAAGAAACATTGTGGAATCAACTTGATCTTTATGAGTCTTTCATAAAAAAGAACCCTGGTTCTTCCTTCTTTTATACCAGTAACGAAGAAATTCCTTACGATATCTCGATGGAGGTTTTGCATGATCTCTTGGAGAGGTTGCAATAAAGTCTATTTACGGTATAAAAGAATGAGCCTGAGAGAAAAAAATGACAAGGATTATTCCAAAATTAGTCCACTGACCTTGGAAGGAGGAAAGTAATGATGAGTTACACGGTTAATGTAGATGTTGGGGGAACATTTATGGATTTTTTTGTGACAAAGGATGATCAATATGTTATGACTAAGGTACCTACGACGCGGTATGATTTAAAGGTTGGTTTCATGCGGGGATTAGAGGAAAGTGCAGAAAAGTTTGGCGAGTCACTTGAAGATTTTCTTAAAAACACTGATATTATCAAGTATAGCACAACTATCGGAACCAATGCCCTCATTGAAAGGAGCGGTTCCAAGCTGGGACTTATAACTACTTCAGGATTTGAAGACACGATTTTTATAGGAAGAGCGAGACAATGGGCTGACGGTCTACCTCAGGCAGATGTTGAAAACGTTGGAAGAATTGATAAGCCTTTGCCATTAATACCAAGGAAGCATATTGTGGGAATAAGGGAACGTGTTGACTACAAAGGGCGAGTATTAATACCCCTTGACAAAGATGATGTGCTGGAGAAGGTGGGATACCTTGTAGACAATGGAGTCCGCGGGTTTGTAGTAAGCCTACTTTGGTCTTTCATGAATCCTATTCATGAACGTCAGATAAGGGAAATTATCCAGGAAGAGTACCCGGAAGTCTATCTGGGAAATATGCCAGTTATTCTATCCTCCCAAGTCTCTCCGAAGGAGGGGGAGTATGTACGGACAATGACGGCAATCGTTAATGCGTACATACATGTAGAGTTTGCGGATCAACTCTCAGACTTAATGAGTACTCTCATCGACGAGGGTTATAAAAAGCCCGTCCTTCTTGTTGATAATGTTGGTGGCTGCGGCAAGGCTTCACGAACAATTGCCATAACCACCCATAATTCGAGTCCTGTTGCTGGATTATGTGGTGCTTCTTATGTAGGTAGCCAATTTGGCTATCCCAATATAGTCTATACTGATGTGGGTGGAACAAGCTTTGATATAGGGGTTATTGCGGAAGGTTCGATCCGCTTCTATGACCTTTATCCTGCTGTGAACAGGTGGCGAACACAGCTGACAATGATCAAGACAGCCTCAATAGGTGCCGGCGGTGGTTCTATAGCATGGCTTAATCCCCTTTTTGGGAACAGGTTGGAGGTCGGTCCAAAGAGTGCCGGGTCAATTCCTGGTCCTGCCTGCTACGATCTCGGAGGCGAGGAACCCACAGTGACTGATGCTGATGTAGTCCTTGGCTACATAAACCCGGACTATTACCTCGGTGGGAAAATGATACTCAATAAAGAGAAGGCTCTGGAGGCAATCGGAAAACTTGGCAAACAGGTAGGCTGGGATGAAGTGACAACAGCACTTATGATTAAAAAAGTGGTGGACGCAAGGATGGGTCAGGAAATTTTCAAAGAGGTAGCCTTCAAAGGTTATGAACCTTCAGAATTTATTATATTCGCATGTGGTGGTGCCGGGCCTACCCACTGCTGTGGTGTTGCTGATGCAGCAGACATGAGGATGTGTTACATTCCAGCCACAGCTCCAGTTTTTGGTGCATTTGGAGCAGCAACGTTAGATATTGTGCATAAGTATGAGAGGTCTCAACACCTCCGCTTATTCGATTATGCTACATCTACTTATTTCAACGAGTATGATAAATTTAATTCTATTGTTTCAGAATTGAAAGAACTGGCAACAGAAGACATCACCCTGGAAGGTTTTTCAGAGGAACAGGCAACCTTTAAACTTGAACTAGAAATGAGATACGGAACCCAGTGGCGATACACCCACATTGAATCACCAATACTTTTTATACAGGGAGAAGAGGATGTGAAGAGAATCTGTAATCATTTTACGGAAGAGTTTAAACAATTGTACGGAGGTGAGGCTGCTTATCCCGAAGCGGGTATCGAAGTCGAGACATTCAGGTTATTTGTTACTTTGAAGCTCCCACGTTTCATGATTGGTAAATATGATCTCCAGGATGAAGGGGTTCTCCCAGAGGCCATTAAGGAAGAGAGGGAGTGTTATTGGGAAGCCTTAAAAGGGTTTTCTAGAACAAAGATATATGAATGGGATATGCTACGTCCAGGTAATCTTATTGAAGGACCAGCGGTAATAGAAGCTCAGGCAACTACTGTGGTTGTTGAACACGGATGGATCTTCCAGATGGATGAATATAGGAACGGTGTCTTAAGGAAACAAACTACAAAATCAAAATGAAAAAAATAACGAAAGGATAGGAAAGGAGAGAAAAAAATGCCAGGAGGAATTGATTTCGAGGTTAGAAGCAGATTTCACCCTGAAAAGCCAACGCAGTTAGAATTGGAGGGGATGGAAAGGATCGATCCTACCGAAGCCGGGATATTTGCTCATAAGCTTTTAACCATAGTGGGTGAAGGCAATGAAACGCTTATGAAGCTTGGAGCATCTACAGGTTGCCGCTGGGGAGATACTGCCTGTGCAATTTATACTACCTCAGGTGATAACGCTGCAACAGCTACAGGCCTTTTCTTTCATGCTGTGCTCGGTTCTATTCCAGCAAAATATGTTGCTAAGCACTGGTTAAATGATCCTGCCGTTGGAGTAAAACCAGGTGATGCTTTTTTCTGCAGCGATCCTTTTTATGCAGGAGTGCATGCCCCAGATATGGGTGTAATTTCTCCAATTTTCTACAAAGATAGATTGGTTTGTTATGTAGGGGCTCTTAACCACACCGGTGAATGCGGTGCCTGCGAACCTGGAGGAATGCCTACCACATCGAAAAGTATTTATGATGAGGGCATACAATTCCCACCTGTAAAAATTGCAGAAAATTATATACTGCGTGAGGATCTTCTCAATGCTATTAACCACATGGTGAGGGATCCCCGTGTTATGACGCTGGATATAAAAGCAAAAATTGCCGCAACCAGGGTAGTAGAAAAAAGACTGCAGGCATTACTTGAAAAAATTGGTCCTGATTACTTTATGGCCATGCTTCGTTACAAGATTGATAGCACCGCTCAGGCCGCCAAGAAAAGAATAAGTCAGCTAAATGATGGCATCTTTAGGGATGTTCAGTTCCTCGATGCTGTTGGACCTCTGTCAAAATTGTTAAAAATTGCCATTACCCTTGAAAAAAAGGGGGATACCCTTTATCTCGACTATGATGGAACGTCACCCCAAACAGAGGATCGCAGTGCAAATTGCATACCAATTGGAATTATTGCTATACAAATGACTTATTTTATGTGTCACCTCTTTTACGATTTGCCTCATAATTCAGGAATACTGGAACCACTTCGGTATAAAATTCCTGTACGTTCGTTTTTAAACGCTGATCGAGAATTACCAAAGGCCGGTTCACCTTTTACTATGGACGTCAATAGACAGACCATGTGGCAAGTTATTAATAAAGCAATTTCTTCCGTCATGAGAGAGTTTGTTTTAGCCCAACCAGCTAATTCCTTTAACACCGTAGTATACGGAGGGATAAACCAGTATGGTGCTCCCTTTGCAGATGCAGGCGCAGAAATGAATGCTGATGGTTTTGGGGCCAGGTTTGACAAAGATGGAGTCCATGTTGCAGGCGCTTCCTTCGCACCCATGTCCTCAGAACCTGGTGAGGTGGAAAGCCTTGAGGCTGCATTGCCCTTTCTTTATCTCTATCGCGGGTTACACAGGGATAGCTGTGGCCACGGTAAGTTCAGAGGTGGAGCAGGAATGGATTATGCTATAGCTGTATACGATGTCCCGGGGATAGCCTTTGGCAGTTGGGGGTATAACTCTAAGGCTACATCCAATAAGGGGATTTTTGGTGGATATGCTTCACCTGTACTGCCATTTGTTAGGATCTTCAATACAAACCTGAGAGAAATGATGACTTCCAAAGAGGCAAAACTTCCCTGCTCAAGCTGGATGACTTATGAGGGGAAACAAATCAAGGGCACATATCAGGCTGACAAATATCCCTCCCCACCCATACCTATGAAAGAATACGAGATCGTAGCAGGTGGATCTGGAGGAGGTGGTGGATACGGCGACCCGCTTGAAAGGGACCCTTGGCTCGTTATGAAAGACATAGAAGATGGTATCATATCACACAGAAGTGCTAGAGAAATCTATAAGGTTGCATATGATGAAAATGCACTTCTCGTGGATGAGGAGAAGACAAAAATCCTTCGTGAAGAAGAAAGAATGAATAGAAGAAAAAGGGGGATCAGCTTTGAGGAATTCGAGAAGGAGTGGCTTAAAAAGAGGCCACCTGAGGAGATATTGGAGTACTATGGCGAATGGCCTGAAAAAAAATACGAATCTTTCAGCTATTTTGGTTCATATTTAGATAAGGAGAAAGAATGATGGGGATGCAAAAGGTCTTAATAAGAGAGGGTATTTTAATTGAAAAAGGGGATGAGGTTATCCTTGCAGGCTCCTGCTGCCAAAAATGCGGGCATATGTTTTTTCCTCCGCGATCATTCTGTGTCGATTGCTTTGGAAGTGAAATGGAGGTTCATGAGATAGGAAAGAGGGGCGTTCTGTACTCATTTACAACCTCCTATATGCCCTCTGCTCATTTTACCCCTCCTTATGCTGCAGGGTGGATTGAGATGGGAGAGCAGATAAGAGTATTCGCACCAATTTCCATAGAAGAAGGTCAGAACTTGAAAATCGGCATGACTATGCAGTTAATTGCCGATGTTCTGTGGGAGGATGGTGAGAAGCAGATCGTAGGTTACATCTTCAAACCCGCATTAGAGGGGGAAGTCTGAATTGAGAGATGTTGTTGTAATAGGTGGGGGGATGACAGTTTTTGGTAAACTCCCTCATAGGACTCCGGAAGACCTCGGGCGTGAGGCAATCCTGGCAGCCATTGAGGATGCAGGTATTAGGCCCAATGATGTACAGTTTGCTTCGTGGGGAACTGTTTATGGAGGGTGGTGCATAGGTCAAAGGATGCTTAAAGAGGTGGGCATATCCGGTATAGAGGTGCTGAACGTTGAGAACGCTTGCGCAAGTGGCGCATCTGCTTTCAGGGAGGCCTGGTTCAGAGTTGCTACAGGTCAATATGACATTGTCCTTGCAGGAGGAGTTGAGTCGATGACGATCAGCCCTGTAGCCGGAAAACTTATACCTCCGCCTTCAGACGACCTCGACGGACAGTTAGGTCTTACGGTGCCTATGTTTTTTGCCCTGATGATGCGTAGGCACATGTACGAGTATGGTACTACACTGGAACAATTTGCTAAAGTCTCTGTTAAAAATCACTCGCATGGATGCCTTAATCCATACTCCCAGTATCAAAAAGAGCTTACTTTAGAGGAGATTCTCCAGTCGCGAATGATTTGTGACCCTCTTACTCTACTCCAGTGCTGCCCTAATACCGATGGTGCAGCTGCCGTGATTCTTTGTGCAAAGGATATCTCAAAAAGGTTCACCACAAGACCGATGTTTGTTGCAGCCTCTGTACTAAGGTCAGGTGATTATTTTCATCGCTGGAATGATGTCACTTTTTCCGATATGAGTCACAAGGCTGCAATAGCTGCTTATGAGATGGCCGGAATCGGACCTGATGGTCTAGACCTTGTTGAACTTCATGATGCATTTACAGTGTCTGAAATCATGCATTACGAGGATCTTGGATTATGCGAAAAAGGAGAAAGCGGGAGTTTCATTGATTCTGGGAAACCGTGGCTAGGAGGAGACATTCCTGTTAATCCAAGTGGCGGTCTTTTAAGCAAAGGGCATCCCTTAGGGGCGACTGGAGTAGCGCAGGTTGTAGAAGTATGGAGACAACTTAGGGGGGTGGCTGGGAAAAACCAGGTTGAAGGTGCCAACACTGCTATGACCCATGTATTGGGCGGATATGTGTCTGGGTTGGAATCAGGTGCAGTGAGCATACACATTTTCAAAATATAAATATAAGGGCTATATTGTGGAATTCAATAATTGGAGGCATTTAATGATAAAAAAAATTGATCATGTGGGAATTATTGGAAAAAGTTCTCAGGAACTCGTAGAACTATTCTCGAGGCTTTTCGGGTTCAGAGAGGTAAAAACGATCAAAGACGCACGGCAGTCTTTTATGTCCCGTCTCATCATTGCCAATGATGCAGGAATTGAAGTTATTTCGCCAACCGGTACCGAAGGTAGTATTGCCAAATTCCTTTCCCAAAAAGGGGGTGGTCTTCACCACATTTCCCTGGAGGTTGATAATATAGAAAAAGAAGTAGACCGGCTTCTTAGTTCAGGAATACGGTTTGTCAACTCAGAACCAAATAGGATTGATAATTTGAAGGTGATGTTTATACACCCTCAATCAGCGCATGGTCTTCTTATTGAGCTCGTGGAAAAAGGTGATTAGCATTCTATGATAGTTTATGAACACTTTTTTACAGGTTCTAACTTGAAAAAAAGTATCATTCAAACTGTCGAAAGACTTAAAATCAATAGAAAGCTAGAACAAATATCCTTATGAAAGGGAGGATATTAATGGCAAAAGAGGATAAGACAGGTAAATTTGAGTTTAAAACTAAAGATATGGTAAGAGAACGTGTCATACACAAAGTTCTTGAGCGTCAGGTGGCCGAGTATGGTAATCGGGAATTTTTATATTTTAAAGATGAAAAATTCGGTTACCGTGATTTGGATCAATATTCGAACAAAATTGCGTGTGGGTTTCAGAAGCTGGGAATTTCAAAAGGAAATAAAGTAGCCATCATGTTAAATAATTGTCCTGAATTTATATTTCTGTTGTTTGGGCTCTCTAAACTGGGTGCGATAGAAGTGCCAATAAATACGGCGCATAAAGGGGATCTTCTTATTTATATGCTCGACCAGTCTGACTCACGTGTACTTGTAATGGACAGTGAGTTTTTAGAGCGTGTCGAGCCGGTGCTTCATGCATTACCAAAACTTGAGACGCTGGTAATCCTGGGTTCCGAGAAAATGCCCAACCTACCTAAATCCACTATTTCGTGGTCACAGATTATTGATAACAATGGTGCATATGAAGCTGTAGAGGTCCTTTGGTCTGATCCCTATTGTATCCTTTACACTTCTGGCACAACAGGTCCATCCAAAGGAGTAATGTCACCTCAAAACTTTGCCATCCGTATGGGAGAGATATGCTGGGAAGCTGCCGAGTACAATATAGATGATTGTCTTTATACCGCATTACCTCTTTTCCACGGCAATGCACAACAACTTTCTCTTATCCCTGCTCTTATGAGTGGGGCACGAATGGCTCTTGCCGAACGTTTCTCAGCAGGCAAATTTTGGGATGATATAAGGCGCTACGGATGCACTGAAGCAAACACCGTGGGGGGTATAATACCTATCCTTTACAAGGCAGATCCCAAACCCAATGATGCAGATAATCCGCTCAGGGTTATGCTCACTGCCGCCGCACCCAAGGATATTTGGGAATCTTTTGAAAAGCGCTTCGAAGTTACTCTTGTGGAGATTTATGGTATGACTGAAATCGGTTTGCCACTGATGTCTAATATTAGAGAACGAAAAGCCGGAAGTTGCGGAAAACCCCGCTATTGTGATGTCAGGGTTGTGGACGAAAACCGGAGAGATGTCGGACCTCATACTGTAGGTGAGCTGCTTGTACGTCCCAGGAAGGATTATGCTATGCTTCTGGAGTACTATAACATGCCTGATAAGACCGTAGAGGCTTGGCGAGATCTTTGGTTTTACACAGGTGATTATTTTTATTATGATGAAGATGGCTATTTCTACTTCGTTGACAGAAAGAAAGACGCTCTCAGAAGAAGGGGCGAGAACATTTCTTCCTATGAAGTGGAAAAAGTAGTAAATTCTCATCCATCAGTGCTGGAGTCAACTGCAGTTGCTGTCAAGTCCCCTCTGGGAGAAGACGAGGTAATGATATGTTTAGTATTAAAGCAAGGCCATACTCTTCTCCCAGAAGAATTAATTGCTTATTGTGAGGATCGGATGGCCTATTTCATGGTACCCCGATATGTACGTTTCATGGACGCATTTCCCAAGACACCAACAGAACGTGTTCAAAAACACAAGCTAAGAGAAGAGGGTATTACTTCAGATACTTGGGACCGAGAGGCAGCAGGTTATAAGTTAAAACGTTAAAAACTCACTCTTATCATCATATAGCTAATTGAATTAAAAGAGTGTATTCAGAAAGTCTCCAGGTGATGTTAATGGCAAGCCTCAATCGAATTAACAGACTATACCATAATTATTAATAAATGGCATATTGCTCTTTGAAAACCCAATAATCGGCAGGCTTAAATAAACCCTCCTTTCCTTCAAAGCAGGCAGAGAATATCAGCTATCGCAGAACAACCAACAACGTGGCAACCCAACCCCAAGACACGATGCGCGAACTTAAGCGTAGACAGCGCCTGTGCCAACACCCAGGCTATGAAGCAGCAATCCCTTTTTATCCAGGCCTGTATCCTCCAGCTCCTGTGCAATCCAGGCATCCAGGTGCGTATTCATCGCTGCTAAGTAAGCCAGGTGGTACCAGTAGCAATTATCCCTTACCCGGGCTCTATCCAGGCCGTAATCGTTGTAGCGCTTATTCACCTGTTCGGACAATGCCCTTTTCTTAAACATCTCTTTCCACAGCCTGGACCCTCGGGGGATATCCGTAAAGATACGCCTGTCCCACTCCGGCTTGGTATAAACAGTCAAGCCGTAGCTGGAATCGCAGCAGGGCTGGTCACAATCTACCCTCTCCCGGTTGCGTTTCGGGCCGGTCTTTTTCGGGCAGCGCCATTTAAAGCGGCTTCGTTTCTCGTCGAAACCCCAGTACTGCATCATAAACCTCTTGGGGCAAAGGGGGATACCCTGGTCATTTACAAGTAAAGCGCACTTTGGTTTTCCTTTCAGCTCGATCACGGGTTTTGCTTCATAATCATCCAGCAGGGTATACAAAGCATAAGCATCATGGGCCGAATCCCCGATAAAAGTACTTACCGACAACCCGGCGCTTTGCAGCAGGGGCCAGGCCTCTACGACACTGAACGCAAAAAGCACGCTATCGTGCCTGGAGCCCTGGCCGAAGCGTAGGAAAACCGGCAAGGTATACTTCCCGTTCACGCAGGAAAGCGTATACAGATTCCTGCCCCAGAAGAACACATCGCGGTAGCTGTCGTATCCCCAGTTGGCATAAACATCGCTGTACCTTCGGGGGCAATCGCACCTGTAGATTCCCTTATCTCTGCAGTCGCACAGCGGAATACCCAGGGGATTACTGCAGGACTCAAAAGGCGAGCCGTCACCGGTCAGCTCCATCGCTAAGGGGATAATTTCCCTATCCCTGGAGCCCTGGACAAAGACCCTGGTGAACAGCTCCTGCAGCAGCCGCTCGGGGCGCTTGGTGGAAAAGAACCGGCCTTTGCGGAAAGACCTAACCAGCCGATCTACCACCCCCGGGCGTCTGCTGGGCAGTTTTTCTCCCTTTTTCACCTTTTTAGGCTTTTTGCCCTTTTTCCTAAGCCTTTGTTTTCGCTGACGTCTTAGCCTTTTATCTTCCAGCCACAGTCGGTTCCAGAAATCGTAAAAAGCGCCCACAGAAGGGGTCTTGCCCGGCTGGAACCCGCATAAAACGGCCAGCACATCCGAATACTTAAGCATTTCTACCCATGCAGAAATACTGGTAATCTTCAGCGCCACCATCAGCACCAGGGATCTGAGCATATCCGCCGGGTTAAAATCAGCCGGCCTGCCGAAATCTTTAGAGTAACAACCTTGCAGGATCTCGATACCTCTGTCCAGGTTCAGCACATAAGCCTTAAGGGCAGCATCGAGATAAAACAGGACCTGTCCCGGTTTTTCCAGAAACAATCTTTTCAACCGGGGCAACATGAAACTTAAGTACTCCTCGTGAGTGCGGACATGGTCCAGCACGATCACCACCTCCTGGAAATATTGGTAAATAATACCTCTATTTCGATTTTGGTGGTGATCTGCGGATGTCAAGTCTGGTATATGTTCAAAAATGATCAGTTGTTTTAAATATCGAGTTAATTCTTTTAAATGCTGCTGAAATCAGCCAATTTCAGCATAATATAAAAACACCCCACTTGGGGGTGAAAAATATCTATCCACAGCGCCTAAAGCCGCTTGGATAGAGGATTTTAGACTTTCTGAAAAAACTCTTCTCTGAAAGAGGGGTGTGATTGGGAAGGAAAATCCACGCATCAGCACCTTTTGATAAAAAATCCATGTTGTTTACAGCATAGGTTAAACCATCGTTTACCGGCTTACCGGAAAAAAACACCTCACAGGAAAGGGCTTTAAAAACTTTTTCAGGGTGGTTGATTCCATACTTGTAATCGGAAGGCTTTTCCCTTTCCCAACGCTTTACCAGGTAAGGTTGTTTAATCAGAGCTTCGCCCCACTTTTCAAACCCGGCACAAAAAGAACATTTTTCTTCTCCTGCATTAACAGCCCTCTGGCAAACCGTACAAACCTGTTCCCCTTCCCAGCGGGGAGAAAAAATTTGCTCGTAATGATCCGCAAAAAGAGCGTCCAGCTTCTTTAACTTTTCTTCCCGGCTGATCAGCTCTACTTCCTGCCACCGGCCGGCAAAACTTTCCCGGTCAAAATCAGCATAAGTAAGGGGAACCGCAGAAAGGATCAAGCTCAACCTCCCGTAATGGGCTTCCCACAAAAGGCGGTTTAACTGGATGCGCCGCTCTTCCAAGCGTTCAAGAAACTTTTCTGGAAGTAAGAGGTAGAAATGCCCGCCGCCTGAAAAGAGAAGATTCGTCAAAGGAAGCCCTTCCTCCCGGAGCAACCATTCAGCGACCACCTCTGCCAGCATGGCCAGG
>QZJM01000021.1 GCA_003605065.1 Dethiobacter sp.
ATACATGAATTCGAGATGTTCATGCTTAAATTTCCATAAATTCGAACCCGGAAATATTATGAAGCCCTTATTAAGTAGGATTTTCGGGCAGGCTCCTAGGGTTAATTGTTATTTATATATTGTATAAAAAAAAGCAGGCTGGACACCTGCTACATTTATCTAAATTAATTTTTTTTATAATCAATACTGAAGCCAGAAGACCGGCTTTATTTTACAAAGATATGGTTTCCGATTCTTGTAAGATAAGGCCTGCTGCGAATCCAGCGGTTAGATGATTTGGAAGGATTAAAGAAGGATAAAGCTCCACCTGTGGGGTCGTTTCCTTCCAGGGCCTCTTCAACCGCTCTGAAAGCATCCTCATCCGCCGGCCGGTTTATTTGTCCGTTACGTACCGGGCAGTACTGGTTATTCTGGTAAATAACTCCCGGAATCGTATCGGGGTAATCGGCGCTTTTTATTCTATTTAATACAGTTGCAGCCACGGCTATTTTCCCCTGATAGGTCTCGCCTTTGGCTTCGGCATGTACCAGGCGTGCCAGCAGGTCAATATCCTCCGGAGAATATGGGCTATCATTCTCCGGGTTCTCTGTTTCATTATCCCCGTTTTCCCGATTAATTTCTTCTTGGCTGCTTGTAAGGTTTGTTTCCCCATCTTCCTTTTCTTTTACCATTAATAAGAAATTTTCTGCCGGGATATCATTAACATTGCCGGCTAGAATTGCTGCTTCTGAAGGATTACCCATGAGAAAAGGAAAGCATAAAACTATGGCCAGGTATTTTTTCATAATTATCCCTCCTCTGCCTCCGGAGTTAGCTGACGGGTTAGGGACGGGGATTTATGCCCTACCTTTTGAGTTTCACCCCTGAACATGGTTCCTCCGTACCCCAAACGGGGATTCGGCATTTATTAAGTTTTTTTACCTGCGTTGCATTATAACAAAAGGCTCTCCATTGTGCAAACAATTCTAATTTGGATAACAAAGTCTATTCCCGTCTTATAAAGAGTTACCCGGTATAAGTGCCGGGATCGTTAAAAATGAGTATAGAAACCCGGGTATAACATTGTGATGGAATATTAAGGACTCTTTATTGGGAAGGTTTTTGAGGATATATGGCGAAAATTTAACTTAAAACCAGGAAGGAAAAGTAATGAGTAAAAGAAGCAAAACTGAACTGGTAGAGTATTTAAAAACGTTTTCTCTTAGGGATAACAACAACTTATCGCTGCTTTCCGGCGGGAAAACAACGGTAATTGAGCATTTGTTGCTCTATAACTGTCGTATCCCCGTATATATTAATGAGTTCTGGACGGCGAAACAGAGGCAGGCCTCCTCCATACATGAAATCTCGTACCGGGCATGCTTTAAACCCCAATTGCCAAACTTCTTTATAAACCTGCTTACGGAAGAAGGCGATTTAGTTTATGATCCTTTCAGCGGCAGGGGGACGACGGTTATTGAAGCCGGCCTGATGGGACGCAGGGTTATTGCCAATGATATAAACCCGTTAAGTATGATTATGTCGCTGCCGCGTTTGACTATTCCCTCACCGGATGAGCTGAAAAAAAGGTTAGCTGAAATTCCCATGGAGGAAAATCTTAGAGCAGAAATTGAATTGTCTATGTTTTTTTACCGGCGTACTGAGGCCGAGATTGTTTCTTTTAAAAAATACCTCGATGGACGCCAGGATAACGGGGCTGAAGATCGCCTGGACCGTTGGATCCGCATGATTGCCACAAACAGGTTAACGGGACATTCCCCCGGGTTTTTTTCCGTATACACTCTTCCCCCCAACCAGGCGGTTTCACCGGAGAGCCAGATCAGGATAAATGTAAAGAGAAAACAGGAACCCGTTTACCGGGATACCAAACATATTATCTTAAAAAAGTCAAAAAGCCTGCTCAGGAATTTAACAGCGGGCCAAATAAATAACCTGCAAAAGGCTGCGGGCGAAGCCCTGTTTTTAACCAGGGATGCCCGTAACACTCCGGAAATCAGCACGAGTTCTGTCCAGCTGACAGTAACTTCACCGCCATTTTTAGATGTTGTCCAGTACTCCAGGGATAACTGGTTAAGATGCTGGTTTAATTCCATTGATACCAAGAAAGTGGAAACCTTGATCACGATGTCCAAAACACTTGAAGAATGGTCCTCCGTCATGGGTGATGTATTTAAAGAACTGTTCAGGATAACAAAAAATGGGGGCTGGGTTGCTTTTGAGGTTGGAGAAATTAAAAGCGGTAGAATTCAACTGGAGGAGCATGTTGTTCCCCTCGGATTAAAAGCGGGATTTGTTTGTGAAGGTGTCGTTATTAACCTTCAGGAATTTACAAAAACATCTAATATCTGGGGGATAAACAATAACAACTCCGGAACCAATACCAATCGCATCGTTTTATTCCAAAAAACATATTAGTATATGCTAATATAGCTAAATTAACCATATATTAAATTAAGGCTAAGGAGGCCGGACTATGGCTGAAAAAGTAGTTATTATCGGTGGTGTAGCCGGCGGGGCCAGTACCGCCGCCCGGCTGCGCCGGCTCAGTGAAGAGATGGAGATTGTGCTCCTGGAAAGAGGGGAGCATATTTCCTACGCCAATTGCGGTTTGCCGTATTATATCGGGGAGGTAATCAAAGAGCGGGAAGCGCTGTTTGTTATGACTCCTCAAAAGTTCCAGGACTGGTTTAATATTGATGTCCGGGTAAACTGTGAAGCACTAAACCTGGACCGGGCCGGGCAAAAAGTAGAAGTTGTAAACCACCTGACCGGTGAAAAATACTGGGAAAGTTATGACTACCTGGTTCTATCTCCAGGGGCCGAACCGATCAGGCCTCCTTTGCCCGGGATCGATAGTCCGTCTGTTTTTACCCTGCGCAATGTTTCCGATACGGATGGCATTTATAACTTTATCCGGGATAACAGGCCGACCTCAGCGGTAGTGGTGGGAGGAGGGCCTGTCGGCCTGGAAATGGCCGAGAACCTCCAGGCCCGGGGGATGACGGTAACGCTGGTGGAACTGTCTTCCCAGGTCCTGCCCTTTCTGGATAGGGAAATAGCTGCCCTGGTGCAGCAATACCTGCGGGCCCGGGGCATAAACCTGCACCTGGGTGACGGAGTGGCCGCCTTTAGGGAGGGGACCGGAAAGGGCCTGTTCGTAGCCCTGCAGAGCGGTGGTGAGATCGAAACGGATTTGGTTATTTTCTCTATCGGGGTCAGGCCCGAAATAAAACTGGCCCGTGACGCAGGACTGGATGTAGGAAGGGGGATCAAGGTCAATGAGCAACTGCAGACCCTGGATCCCAAAATCTATGCCCTGGGTGATGCTATTGAGGTAGTGGATTTTGTTACCGGTAGTCCAGCGGTGATACCCCTGGCCGGGCCCGCCAACAAGCAGGGCCGTATTGCTGCCGATAATATAGCCGGCCGTCGTGAAGCATACGAGGGCACCCAGGGGACGGCTGTTTTAAAAGTGTTTGAGCTGACCGTGGCCAGTACCGGTGCCAGCGAACGTACCCTGGAACAAGCCGGGCTTGAGTACAAACAATGTATTGTCCAGCCCAATTCTCATGCCGGTTATTACCCCGGCAGCAGCCCTATCGTCCTGAAACTTCTCTTCAGCCCCGAGGGGAGGATATATGGGGCCCAGGCCGTTGGTTATGGCGGTGTTGAAAAGCGCATCGATGTTATTGCTGCTGCTCTGCGATCCGGGAAAAATATTTATGACCTGCAGGCGCTGGAGCTGGCTTATGCTCCGCCTTTTTCCTCGGCCAAGGATCCTGTCAATATGGCCGGTTATGTGGCCGGTAATATCCTGCAGGGCGACGTACAGGTGATCAACTGTGACGAACTGCTATCCCCTGACAAGGGAGATTTGAAAATAGTAGATGTCCGGGAGCCCGAAGAAAATGAACTGGGGCATATCCCCGGAGCTGTTAATATTCCGCTGGGGCAGCTGCGCCGGAGGCTCAGCGAACTTTCTCCGGAGCAGGAACTGGTTGTCTACTGTTCTGTAGGACTGCGTTCTTATCTGGCAGCGAGGATATTAATGCAGAAGGGTTTTACCCGGGTTCGTAACCTTAACGGAGGCTACCGCATTTACCGGGCCCTGCAGGAAGAAAAGGTGAAAGGGGAACAGAAAGAAGTGTTTAAAGAGGCAGCGCAGCAAACGCCGGCGGACGTACAGCAGGAAAAAGTGATTCCACTGGATCTTTGTGGTTTACAGTGCCCCGGCCCCATTATGGAGGTGTTCCGTAAGATGAATGAACTGGCCGGGGGAGAAATCCTGGAGGGTAACGATGTTTTTTACCTTTTGGGGTCTGAATATCCTGCGCAGAGGGGAGCGAGTAGCAGTACGTAAGCCCTTTATGGACCGCATCTTCGGGGCCATGATGCCACGGGGAAGTAAAAAGCTGGGACTTTCCCGTATGAACATGCTGGGGATGGGCCCCAGGATGATCCGTGGGGTAATGGCCGGCAAAAATGTGGAATCCCTGGAGGCCTTGATGCAGCAGGCCCTGGCCCTGGGAGTGCATTTGGCAGCCTGCCAGATGTCCATGGAGGTAATGGGTATCAAGGCAGAAGAGCTTGTGGACGGAGTGGAACTGGCGGGAGTAGCCTCCTACCTCGATGCTGCCGAGTCTTCCAATGTTAATCTTTTCATATAAAAAGTGTAAAAAAAGGAGATGAAAAAATGGTGGTAGAACTGACACCGGAAGCCAAAGAATTTATTATGAAGAAAAAGGATACCGATGCTGTAACAGTAAACATGATCATGAGTGGAGGCTGAAGCTGTTTTTCTTCCAAACCTGCCGTGCTTGCAGGTGAACCGCAGGACAAGGATAAATATGACGAGCATTTGTTAGATGGTATCAAAGTTTATATTTTACGCTCCATGCCTGCTCAAAATGTTAAAATCTTATACCGGCACGGACTTTTTGGAGGCCTTTCTATAAAAACTTCCTAAGCAGCTACCCGGGTGCAACACCACCCGGGTAGTTTCATTAATGATGCGAAGGTGTATATATTTTCGTATCCCGCCTGATTTTAAAGAAGCAAAAAGCATTCTTGACACGATAGGTGCTGTTGTTCACGTTACCAAAACGGATACTAATGCTGCGGCTAGTCTGCAGCGTTTGTGATGGTTATTACCATGCTGATTTCATCCGAATTCTGGGCATTATGAAACATCTCTTTTAAGCTTTTCCACACCTGTTCTTCGCTGCCATGCAGATGGGTGCTTATTGAGCCTACCGAGTATTCAATTCCCTGGTTGTTTAAAGAATTAATAGAGTTGTTAATAATAGAGCTGGCATCAGATGTTTTAAGCGGATAAATGGATACTTCAGCACTAATCATTTAACGCACCTCATAATTTTTATGTTTAGTAGTTTCCCTGCTATTTTGTGCTTCTTAAACAGTTAATATGTATTTGGGGAAAACTGAAAAATGTTTAAAAACCTGAGGATAGCGCAAAGCACCAAACGGAGCTATTAAGTGAGAAGAATGCGGTCAGACTGTATTTTCTCGCCGCTAACCTCGTGAAACATCTCTACCAGCTGGAGATGCCCATACCCATGATTTTTATTTCTTTGTTTCTTTAAAATGGAACGCTGACAGCAAAAGAGATTATTGATACAATTAAGTTGGCCTCAAATAATAATGAATTGTACATTTTAAAGTGCGTTTTGGTGGTGAAAAGATGGAGAAAGACCCGTTCTCTGACTTTAAAGTATTTGTGGAGCTGGCTGGAGAAAAACGCATCTCCGGGAACAATCTTTTTGACCTTTTGGAGAATATTTCGAGATATGGCTCCATCAGCCGAGCTGCTTCTGAAATGGGTGTTTCTTACCGTTATTCCTGGGGGATAATCCAGGCTGCCGAAAAAGCTCTGGGGCTTGCCCTGGTAAAAAAGCAGATTGGCGGATATGAAGGTGGGGGAACATCTCTCACCAAGGAAGGTAGGGAACTCCTGGGCCAGTACAAGGAGTTTAAAGGGGAAGTAGACACCCAGTTAAACCGTTTTGTAAAGAAAGCAACTGGCTTAAAGCACCCGCCTGTTCCCCAGGATGGTTCTACCGGCCAGGCTTTCCAACGGCACCTGCTGCTGGCCAGCACCATGGAGCCTGTGGAAACCGGATTGCTGGATGTTCTGGAAGGGGCTTTTTATCAGTCCTCCGGGGTACTGGTCAGGCACATCGCCCTCGGAAGCGGGCGCGCCCTGCAAATTGCCAGAAGCGGGCGCGTAGATATGGCACTTACCCATGCCCCAGAACTGGAAGAGGAGTTCATGCAGGAGGGATGGGGCAAGTCGAGATTTCCCGTCATGGCCAATGATTTTGTCCTTGTGGGCCCGGTTTCCGATCCTGCGGAAATTGCCGGGCTTGATGCCACCAGCGGTACAAAAGAAGCCTTCCGTAAGATCGCTCTTTCCCGCTCGCCTTTTATCAGCCGCAGCGATCATTCCGGAACTCACTTGAGGGAATCTGAAATATGGGAATCTGCTGGTATCTTTCCTGAAGGAGAATGGTATTTCCAATCTTCCGGTGTCGTTGGTAATTTGGGAATCCTGCGCCTGGCCCTGGAGAAAAAGGCCTATACCCTGGTTGACAGGGCTACTTTTCTTTTATCACGCAGCCAGGA
The DNA here is from genome assembly GCA_003605065.1 of Dethiobacter sp. Taxonomy (GTDB): domain Bacteria; phylum Bacillota; class Dethiobacteria; order DTU022; family UBA8154; genus UBA9862. The sequence goes on from QZJM01000021.1 coordinate 6,643, forward strand.
TAAAATGATAAGGGTATTTATCGGCACCGAAGAAGGCAATGCGCTGATCGGGGAATTGGAAAACGTTTTTTCCCTGATCCTTGTTAACCCGGAACGTATTCCGGCTGTTAATCATGAAGATGCTCTGCTTTTCGCCAGATGGATACAAGGAACAGAGGCGCGGCAGGTAATCGCCGGCTTTGGGCAGGAAAACTTCGGCAAACCCTTGTTTTCAACGGTAAATTCCCTTTAATTTTCATTGATTACAAATATTTAGCCGAAAGCCCATGGTTTTAATCGTGGGATGAAGGTGTTTTTTTTTGGTATTTCTTTTCGAATATTTGTTGGCGGTAAGATATATAAAGTGATACAATATAAGTATGGGACGTCTATGAATCCGTCTGACATTATGGCAAAAGTGAAAGGAGTGACTTCCAGAGCATTGCGGCAGGAATTTAAACACCTGTGCCATTTGTCAAGCCTGTGGACACGTTCCTTTTTCTGCTCTACAGCCGGAAACGTATCCAGTGAGACCATTACCCGGTACATTGCCGAACAAAAGAAAAGGGGGTGATGATCTGCAAATCACAGTAAAAATCAAGCTTCTTCCAACCCAAATTGTAAAAGCATTTATCGAAGGGGGTGCTGCCTCCAAGCAATTATAAGTTTTATAAGCCGTTACCGGTAAAATTAGTAGAGGGCGTATTTTTTTTATCCCCGTTATGCACAATCGTGCATATTACTTTTAAAAACAGCTTTACGAAGTTAAACCAGTATGATACGAAAGGGGTTCTCGAAATGCTCAAATTCTTACAAGGCTCGAAAAAAACAAAGAAGATAGGTTTTAAAAGCCTTTTGCCTATTTCCGCCATATTGTGTCTTGTACTTACTATTAACCTGCTAAGCGGCTGTTCCCAGAAGCCGCCCTCCGGGCAGGAAGCAAAGGGAGAACCTGAAACGGGTGCTAAAGCGGATGAATTTATCATTCTTGCCACGACTACCAGCACCTATGATTCCGGGCTTCTTGACGTGCTGCTTCCTGCTTTCACCAAAAAGTACGGTATTGAGGTCCGCGTGGTTTCCAAGGGGACAGGTCAGGTACTGGAGATAGGCAAAAGAGGAGATGCGGATGCTCTTCTCGTCCACGACCGTGCCGCGGAACTAAAGCTGGTCGAGGAGGGGTACTTTACAGACCGCCAGGATGTGATGTACAATGACTTTATTGTTGTCGGTCCTTCCGCGGATCCGGCAAGGGTAAAAGGTCATCAGAAGGTTATGGATGCTTTTGCTGCCATCGCTTCCGGGGGGCATAACTTTGTTTCCCGCGGGGACGATTCGGGAACAAACCGTAAGGAGCTTTCCGTCTGGAAAAAGGCAGGAATTGATGCTTCTGGGGGTTGGTACCTGTCAGTAGGGCAGGGCATGGGCGACACCCTGCGTATGGCCGGCGAAATGCAGGCCTACACTCTGGCTGACAGGGCCACCTATCTTTCTTTAAAGGGCTCTCTGAACTTGGAGATCGTCCTGGAGGGAGATCCTGTCCTCTTTAACCAGTACGGGATCATGTCCGTAAACCCTGCAAAGCATTCCCATGTCAAGTACGACAGTGCTCGGAAGTTCATCGAGTTCATGATGTCTCCCGAGGGACAGGAAATGATCGCTTCTTTCCAGATCGGGGGGGAAAGCCTCTTCTTCCCGGGTAAGGGTGTGGCGGACTGAGTAAAGTTTTTTTATTTCTTCTGAACATGTGGCGTGTTAATTTTTACTGAGGAGGAAAATCATTGTCCCTTCTGTTTGAAGGAATACTGCAAGCATTCAAATTAATTCTCACGCTGGACCCGTATATGATGCAAATTGTGCTTCTTTCCCTCCAGGTTTCAGGGATGGCTGTGCTCTTTGCTACCCTTGCCGGGGTTCCCCTGGGAACGTACCTGGGGCTCAAACCGGCAGAGCGGACCCGTTTTGCCGGCAAACTGCTCTATACCCTGATGGGGCTGCCCCCTGTGGTGGCCGGACTCGTCTTTTACCTCCTTTTTTCCCGTATGGGCCCCTTAGGTGTACTTGGTCTTTTGTGGACTCCTGCAGCCATGATCATTGCCCAGTTTGCCCTGGCCCTGCCTATCATCGCCGGTTTGACCATGATCGGTATCCGCGGGAGTGGAAAAGAAGTGCAGGAAACTGCTCGTACCCTGGGAGCAGGTAAGCTTTTAACCGCCTGGACAGTGGTACGGGAATCCCGTTTCGCCATTTTCGGCGCCGTGGTCACTGGCCTGGGCAGGGTTATCGCTGAAGTTGGCGCTGTCATGATTGTTGGGGGTAATATTGAAGGAAGAACCAGGGTTATGACTACGGCCATTGTCCTGGAAACAGGCAAGGGAAACTTTGAGCTTGCCGTCGGCCTGGGACTGGCCCTTCTGGTTATTTCTTTCGCCATCAATTCCCTGCTCTATCATTTCCAGGGAGGGGGCAAGGACAATGCCTGGTAGTGAAATGATTCTGGAAGTGAAAAACCTGTCCAAGGTTTACGACAAAGAAGTAATTAATATCGGGCAGTTGTCTTTCCGAAGGGGTAGGATCTACGGCATTATCGGGCCCAGCGGTGCGGGCAAGAGCACCTTTTTGCGTCTTATAAATTTCTTAGAAGCTCCTACAACGGGAGACATCTATTTTAAGGGAGAGCCTGTTTTTATGAACGGCCGTGGTGCTGGCCTGCCGGTTCTCCAGAAGATGACCATGGTCTTTCAAAAGCCCCTGCTCTTTAAAACCAGCGTAAAAGAAAATATCGCTTACGGCCTTAAGGCCCGCGGCTTCAAGAAGGAGGAAATTCAGGAACGGGTAGAAACCCTTTTAAAGAAGGTCGGTTTAAATGAATTTGCCGGGCGCCTGGCCACTACCTTATCCGGGGGCGAAGCCCAGCGGGTGGCCCTGGCCAGGGCGGTGGCTTTTGAGCCCGCCCTCCTGCTCCTGGACGAGCCCACGGCCAACCTGGACCCCTCCAACGTGGAGCTTATTGAACGGCTAATCCTGGACTTAAACCGGGATACGGATATGACCATCGTTATGGTGACCCACAACATTTTCCAGGCCAGGAGGATACCCCAGGAAGTAATTTTCCTGCATGAAGGGCGGGTCGTGGAGACGGGGGAAACGGAAAAGATGTTTACTTCCCCGGAAGACCCTCGCACCAGGGCCTTTGTGGAGGGGAGGATGATCTTCTAGCGTTTAAGATTATATGACGTTTCTAACGGCCTTAAGAAACCTGAAAGCAGCTCCGGTCGTGTTTCATTTAGCTATTTTTTAACCAAGGGGTAAGCATATTTCCAGAGCGTTTCCAAGGGAAAAAAGAAAAATTACTACGGCTCCTTCAAACCAGTGTTCAATCAAAATTGCCCTGGCAATCGAGAGGCTTACCAACACAAAATTCATTTTTCAACTGGAAGGGGAAAAAACTAGAGCTGGAGAATATTTATAAAAGTAACAATTTTTCTTTTAACAATTGTATCGCAAGCTTTAGGATGGAGGTCCTTTTCTATGGAGCACTTCATTGAAGTACTGGGGGAGATGTGTCCTATCCCAATTATTAGAGCGGAAAGGGCGTTAAAAAAATTAAAAGTTGGTGAAAAGCTAATCCTGGAAACCGATCATAGCTGTTCTATTCAGAGCGTAACCGGGCATTTTATAAATAAGTACGGTTACCCCTGTAAAGTTGTAGAAGTTGAGGAAGGAATCTGGCAGATTGAAATTTTGAAGAAAAAATAAAGGCTATAAGCCAGGGTGCTTTAAGCCTTTAATACCAGAAAAAATATGCTGCGTTTTAATTATTGATTAACAAAAGCCTCTTTCCTTTGAGATCAAAAAATCTATAAAACTGGATGATAAGTTGGGTTTATTGCCGTTACCGTTGGGATAATAAATAAGATAGATAGGGTGGTTAAAGGTTAACCCTTCAACTTTTAAACCCTTCAGAGTTCGGTGCCGTAGTTCTTTGCGCAGGGCCATTTTCGGAAGGATAGTTGTCCCCCTTTCTGCCGTAACTGCCGATACTATGGCATTAATGCTGTTTAGCTCTAAAACAATGTTGAGTTCATTTAGGGGAATGTTTCTCTCCAGGAAGGTTTCTTCTATCGTTTCCCTTATTCCAGATCCCTTTTCCCGTAAAATCAATTTAAGCTCTCTGAGTTCTTTTCTATTAATTTCGTTCTTATCCTGCCATTCCTCGTTATAGGGAGCGACAATAACGAGCTCGTCCTGAGCTATTTTTTTAACTCTTAAATCTTCTGATTTTATTAATTCCTTAAAGGAATTAACAAGGGGGCCTTCAATAACACCAATGTTAATGCTTCCCTCAATTAGCTTTTCCACAACGTTTTTAGTGTCGGAGATATCCAGGTATATGTTATTCTTGGAGAATTTTTCCTTAAATATATAAATGCTGCAGGGGAGGGCAAAATTGCCGATGGTGCTGGAAGCACCCACAAAAAGTTCTTCTTTAACAGTATTCATATGGTTATCGATTTCTTTTTGCAGGTTTTTGGTTAGATTTAGAATCTTCTGACCGTAATTAAAGACAAGTTGTCCCATCTCCGTTGCACGCACTCCTTTATTGCTTCTTTCCAGCAGTACGGTTTGGAAATTATCTTCCAGGTCCTGGATTTGCAGGCTTAAAGCCGGTTGACTGATATGAAGTTTTTTGGCGGCTTTGGTTATGCTTCCGGTTTTAACGACAAGGCAAAAGGCGTCAAGGTGGTTTAAATTCATGGTGTTGATCCTTACTTTTTAATTAATCAATAATACGTCACGGGGACAGTTCCATCGTCTTCCCGATTAAGGTATGGGGACACACCCCTGATAAAGCATCGGGGAATGTCCCCGAATCATTCGCTGCGCTACGGTGACATGGGGACATTCCTCTGAAAGAGGTGTGTCCCCATACCTTAAAACCGTCTTAAAAATAATTATACCATTTAAAGCGGTTACGGTAAAGTGGTCCCTGCCTTTACGAACTCAATTTCCCTATATTATTAATTTATAGTTATTATTGCTTTAAATATAGGGTTAAGTTAAAATAAGTTATTATGTAATGTCCAATCCGAAAGGACAAGAGTTCATGAAAGATAGTCTGCCAAAAACAGAGTTTTTTCCGCAAAAAAAGTCAGAGCATTTTTCCCTACAGATCCGTGACGGTTTACTATTACTATTTGTCAACTTTCTTTTTCTTTATTTCCTGGGAAGATATTATCCGGGAGGAGTACTCCCCTGGGTATTTGGTTTGCTCTTCGGTTTTGTTCTCCAGCGTTCACGTTTTTGTTTTGCCGCTTCATTCCGGGATATTTTCCTTATCGGTAATACAATTTTAACTAGAGCAGTTATCCTGGGCCTGGCTGTAACATCTACAGGTTTTTTACTTCTGGAATATTTTACTCCTGGCCAGGAGCTTTTATTTACCATGGCTAAGGTAAGGCCGGTAGGGTTATTTACTGTTATTGGGGCATTATTATTCGGATTTGGCATGGTCATAGCCGGAGGGTGTGTGTCGGGAATGCTCATGCGTATGGGTGAGGGCTACCTCATGCAGTGGGTTTGCATGCTCGGTTTCCTGGTAGGTTCCGCTTTTGGAGCCTGGCAGTTGGGCTGGTGGATGGAACGTTTTGTTCTTAAATCCCCTGCAGTTTTTTTACCACATATACTCGGTTGGTCAGGAGCAATTATTTTACAGTTGATACTTCTTTCTACCCTTTTTGTTCTGGCTTTTGTTTATGAAAAAGGGTGGACAAGTTTTTATACTATGTTAAAGAACCCTTTTGCCGGGAAACCACCTATAAAAATCTTGGAATGGCTTAACAGCCTAAAGGGTAAAAACTTCTATATGTTAATGTTTAAAATTCCCTGGCCCTATTACGCAGGGAGTATAATCCTGGCATTTTTGAACTTTACACTGTTTGCGGTATGGGGGGCTCCCTGGTCGATCACCGGAGGTATTACTTATTTTGCTGCATGGTTAAGCACTTTGCTGGGCTTTTCACCGGAAAAGTGGGCCTTCTTTCAAAAAGTAAAGCTCCTGGAAGGCAACTATGTCCTCTTCTCCCAGGTACAAATTGAATATTTCAAGTTTCCCCTGGTGTATCATTTTATGGCCATAATCATTGGTTCCTTATTGGCTTCGCTTCTTGCCGGGGAGTTTCGCCTCAGAAAATGGCGATCCGGACGTTTTATAGTTTCTGCTTTACTGGGGGGCTTTTTGATGGGCTATGGTTCAAGGCTTGCTTTGGGCTGCAATATAGGGGCTTTTTTCAGCGCCATACCTTCCCTGTCCCTGCACGGCTGGGTCTTCGGATTTTTTACCCTGGCCGGCTCATTCCTTGGAGGGAAAGTCTTATTGAAATATCTGATTACGTGAAGATTTTCAGATCCTCGTATTCTTTATAATTAGTAACATAAATGATAATAGATTATAGTTATAGACAAAATATTTTGCAAAAGGACCGGGAAATGCCTATAGATGCACTTTTATTTTAGTGGCTATGCCTTTAGCTGCTTTTTTTTTGCTGTTTGGCATGAAGGAAATAATTATCAACATCGATAATACCTATCTGATATTTAATATAAGGAATAAAAAGCAAACATTTTTGTACTGGGGCAGCTCTTGGGACTAATATATTTTGCTGTTTTATAATGAGAAAACTATAACAATTGGGGGAAAAACGAGCAAGTAGTGTATGCCTTGGGAGTATGCTTTTTTTCTGTAGCAATTTCCTGGATTAATACTATGAAAAATTTATTGGAAAGAGGGGGGATAGATATAAAAAAACAGGAAGAGGAAAATCAACAGTGGATTCAGGGTAAAGGCAGAGGGATTTTGTACAGCTTTTTGTCTCAGATATTCAGGGATGAAGTTAGTTGGCAGAAAGTGTCTGATTTTTTCCAGGAAGAGAATATAAAACCCCTAAAAAGTGTCATAACTCAACTACCTCCGGAAAAAGCTCAACACCTATGGGAATGTTTGAACAATTTAAGGGAGAGTATGGGGGGGGCCTTTAAAGGGAAAGAAGAGGAATCCGGGAGCCTGGATTTAAGAAGGGAATTCGCTTATTTGTTCCTTACACCTCATGGTGTGTACCCTTTTGAATCCATCTACCTGGGGAAGACGAAATTGTTGATGGATAAGCCCTGGGAGGAGGTTAGAGCATTTTACCGCAGTATCGGGATCAAAAAGGATAAAAAGGAAATGCATCCCGAAGACCATATCGCTGTGGAACTGGGTTTTATGGCAAGTTTCTCCTACTTGAGCGGCGATTTTCTGTCTTACGAAAGCGAAGAAAAGATCGATGAAGAGGAAAAGGAATTCTTGATCCAGGTACAGCATGATTTTCTGGAGCAGCATTTACTTAAATGGGCACCGGGTCTTTGCGATGACATTATGGCAAAGACACGCTATCCTTTTTATTACGGTGTGGCTGTTCTAACCAAAAGGTTTCTCGAATGTGATCTTTTTTTGTTAAAGGAATCAATAAAAATGTTTACCGTTAAAATTGACTAATATTAAAAGAAGGGGGGTAAGAGCCTGGTTCCGGGTAAAAATTATATGAGTTTGTTAAAAGCCGAACAAATATTGAAATATATTCCCGGCCGGGTTCAGAGTATGACAAATAAAACTGAGAAGTGGAAAATCAGCAGGCGTTCTTTCCTCATGGCTTCCAGTGCAGCCGTGGCTGCCGGTGCTGCGGGGAACTTTTTGTTGTCCGGCTGCCAGCCCAAAGAGGAGAAGCCGGTAGCGGATGATAAACCACAAAGGCCGCTGCCTGCCGAGCCGGAAGTAACAGCTACCAAATTTAATGTTTGCAACGTTTGCAGCGCCAACTGCGCCATGTTCTGTGACATTGTCGACGGCAAGGTATGGAGGATCCGGGGCAACCCTGATGACCAGGTCTGTCGCGGCCACCTCTGCGTCAAGGGCTATTCTTCCTATAAAATGCTTTATGACCCTGATAGGCTCAAGTATCCCATGAAGCGCACCAACCCGGAAAAAGGTCCCGGCGTGGACCCGGGCTGGGTGAAGATTTCCTGGGAGGAAGCATTTCAGCTTGCCGGGGAGAAGTTTAACGAGGCCAAGGAGAAGTACGGCCCCGAATCAATCGTTTTCTATACCCGTCCCCATGATTTTGCCGTGCGCCTGGCCAAAGCCATCGGCACTCCCAACCTGGTGCGGCATCACGATACCTGTTATGGCAGCCATGAAGCTGTCTGGCGTGCTACAGTAACAGGGAAGGGGCGCCCCTGGATGCTCGATCTTTACAACGCCAAGTATATCCTCTCCTTCGGCTGGGACCAGCCCTCCAAGGGAAAAAACATGTCTGCCCAGGGATACATTCATGCCCTTAACAACGGCGCCAAGGCGGTGGTCTTTAATCCCATGCTGACGGCCACGGCAGCTTTAGCCAGCGAGTGGATCCCCATCAAGCCTGGGACCGACCTGGCTGTCTGCCTGGCGATGATCAACGTGATTATCAGTGAAGAACTTTATGATAAGGATTTTGTGGAAAAATATACCGAAGGAATTGACCAGCTGAAAGCTGCCGTGCAGCAGTATACCCCTGCTTGGGCCGAGGAGATTAGTGAAGTGCCGGCGGCAACTATCGAGCGTGTGGCCCGGGAGTTTGCTACCACCAAACCGGCGATCGTTCCCAACCACAAGCGTGATGCCGGGGGACCGCTTTATGCCAACAGCTGGCGCACTTCCTTTGCCTTTGTTATCCTCAACGCCCTGGTAGGCAGCATTGACCGGGAAGGCGGAGTTATTTTCCAACGTACTCCCAGCCTGAAGCCTTTTGACGAGGTCTTCCCGCCACTGGAATTTCCCAAGGCTCGTAAAGAAACGATCATGGGCAAAGAGAAATTTCCCGTTATCGGGCCTACCGGAAAACTAGGTTCTGTGACTATGGCGGAAGCAATTTTGAACGAGAAACCCTACCCGGTCAAGGCCATGTTTGTGCGCAAGCAAAACGTCCTGGCTGTTCCCGATGCTCCCCGATTCGTGGAGGCCCTCAAGAAGCTGGATTTTGTGGCCGTGGCGGATATCCTTCCCACCGAGATCGTGCAGATGGCCGACGTCGTTTTCCCCGAGCCTCACTTCCTGGAAACCTCAGGGATGACGGAACGTATTTACTTCGCCTTCTACCCGCAGATTGCCCTAAAGGATCCAGTGGGAGATCCCCTCTATGAAACCAAGGGCTACGGTTCCATCATTATCGGCATCGCCAAGGCCATGGGCCTCGGCGAGCACTTTGAAGGAGTAAGCGGCGGCAAGCTTGACGACGAGCGGCTTAAGGCCCTGGGCAGCTCCATGGATGAGCTCAAGGCCAGCCCCAACGGCCTCTGGTCCGACCAGAAGCCTTTCAAACCCAAGGAAGAGTTCGGAACAGCCAGCAAGAAGATTGAGTTTTACTCAACTATGCTTAAAGAAGGCGGGTATGATCCCATGCCTACCTGGCAGCCCAAGCGCGACCTGCCCTCGAACGATTATCCATTCTATTTACTTGTTACCCGTTATGCCGCCCACCGCATGACAGAGAGCCAGAACAACGAACTGGTTATGCAGGTGGCCCCGGTAAACTATGCCACGCTGAACAAGGCCATAGCGCAGCAGCTGGGGGTTAAAGACGGTGACGAGGTAATGGTGGAATCCCGGGTTAACAAGATCAAGCTAAAAGCCAGGGTAATTGAGGGGATTAGACCTGATTGTGTTAGTGTCGAGCACGGTTTCGGCCACTGGGCGAAAGATCTGACCCGTGCTTTCGGAGTTGGCGCCAACGAGGGAGACCTCGTTCCCGGTTTCACCGTGGAGGAAATGATAGCATTGAAGGACCCCGGTGCTACCGGTTGTATGAGCGATGTCTGTGTTAAGGTCTATAAAGCTTAAGTAATCGAAGGAGGGAGAAAATAAATGAAATATGCCATGTTGATTGACCAGACCAAATGCATCGGTTGCGGTGCCTGCACCGTGGAGTGCAAGGGCAAATATGAAGCCTCCTTCGGTGTGCTCCGTACCAGCATGATCCATTATGAAATCGGCAGCTATCCCAATGTAAAAGCAGCCTTTAGGAAGCAGGCCTGTATGCACTGTAAAGTAGCTGCCTGCGAGGAGATCTGCCCCGTTAAAGCTATCTACCGTGTCGAGGGGGAAAACGGCGGCATGGTGGTAGTTGACAAGGAAACCTGTCTCGGCTGCGGCGCCTGTGCCAGCGCCTGTCCCTTCGGTGTCCCGCAGGTTGATCCCGGAGCTAAAAAAATGGAGAAATGCAGCTTCTGTGCCCAAAGGGTTGTAAACGGCAAGTCGACCTACTGTGCCGAGGCCTGCCCGGTAGGAGCCATTGACTTTGGTGAGCGCGAGAAGCTCATTGCCCAGGGTGAAGAAAGGGTAAAAGCCCTTAAGTCTGTAGGACGCTCTAAAGCGGCTATATACGGCAAAGATGACACGGGAGTACTCCTGATTATTGACGGTGATCCTGGAAACTTCGGACTTGTTCCGGAAGGCTTTACCCTCAGCGCCGCCGGATGGCAGGCCATTAACTCCTACGGCGGACTGGCTGTAGCAGCGGCCCTTGGCGGCCTGGGATACAGGCTTATCAGCGACAGGCTGGAAGAAGTAAAAAAAGAGAAAAATTAGGCTATAGTGTAATAAAAATAATAGAAAAATACACAAATAGAAACAAAAATTAACCCGTTTATTACGGGTATTTTCTTTTTTTACCATCCGCTGTTCATAGAGCAAGCCTCGTTATTTTATAGTAAAGCTCCGGGCTTATTCTTGGAGAGATTTTATTTTTTAAAAGGGGGAAAAGATTCAGGTCATGAGCAGGACCTGTAATCTGAATCATTGTCGTGAGAAAAGCGGCTCCTTTTTTAAGGCCGCTTTTCAATACCAAGGTGTTCCTTCAGGGCCAACTGGAGAATGTGAGAAAAGTTGACTTTTTCATGTTCTGCAACATCGTTCAGCCATTTAGGGATAGTTAAAGTTTTTTTTACAGATTTATTGGCCATTTCGTCCCGGACAGGTGGCATCCAGACAGAAATCAGCGTAATGAATCCGCCTTCAGGAACCCGTATTGTCTCAGGTCTGGTTGGTTTAGGAATGGGATCGTTATCTGACTCCATACCATACAGGTGAAGCTCCAATGCGTCTTTTGCCATGTAAAGAGCTTCTTCAAGTGTATCACCTTCTGTTATACAACCGGGTAGATCCGGGAAGGAAACAGTGTATCCTTCTTCTTCGCAGGGGTCAAAAACAGCAGGGAAGATGTACTTATCCATTTTCCTTTTTAAAGCGGACTAAAGGGGCATAAAAAAACCGCCTCCCGGCGGGCCCTCTATCCATCTCTACTTTTTTACTCTCAGACTCCCGACGCACACACTCGGAA
>QZJM01000054.1 GCA_003605065.1 Dethiobacter sp.
GGAGATGAAAAAAATTAAGATTATTGGGTGCGGTAATCTTTTAGCCTACGATGAGGGGGTAGGTATTCATATCGTCAGGCGTTTAAAAAACGAAATTTTACCGGAGAATGTCGAGGTTAAGGAGCTACGCACCCCGGGGCAGATGATGATGGAGTTACTGGCTGATACTGATAAACTGATTATTATTGATGCCTGCCCCGGCAAATGCCTGCCCGGCACTGTTCACCGTTATACAGATCAAGATGGGAGCCTCAAGGAACTGCTTTCCAATACTATTCATGCTCTTAACTTTTACACTATTTTTGAGTTGAGGGAAAAGGTATCTCCTAACAGGTTGCCCAGGGAAGTAGTTATTATAGGGGTGGAGATAGAAGAGCGGCATAAATTTTGTGTAGGACTGAGTAAAACTGTTTTTGCCAGTATAGACGATGTTGTTAAAACTGTTTTGGATGAACTATATTAGTATGAAAATAGGATATAATAATCGTAGAAAGAGCGGTGGATTGAATGAAATATGGCATACATATGCCTCAAAAAGGCGGTTTTGCCAGGAATGTAAAGCGCGCTGCAGAGATTGGTTGCCAGTCTTTGCAGCTTTTTATAGGGAATCCTACCGGTTGGAACCCCCCCCGGCCGGAACCTGAAGAGGCTGAAAAGCGCCGTCAGCTCTTGCAGGAACACAGCATTTACCCCCTGGTAGTTCATACAGCATACCTGATAAACCTGGCTGCCAAAAAAGAAGAATTTTATCATAAATCACGCCGGCTGTTGCAACAAACTATGCAGAATGCATCTCAACTGGGTTCTCCTTATGTGGTTATACATATAGGGAGCCATGGAGGCAAGGGCTATAAAGAAGGAATGGAGCTGTTCATTGCTACTCTGGAAGAGGAGATACCCAATTGGCCTTCCGGGATAGAGCTTCTCCTGGAAAACACGGCAGGAGGCGGGACTTCCCTGGGGGGAACTTTTATTTCTATCGGCAATATATTGAAAGCCCTGGGTAAGGAGGCACCTTTGGGGGTATGCCTGGATACCGCACATGCCTGGGCTGCCGGCTATGATATTTCCACTCCGGAGGGCCTGGAAAAAGCCATGGAAGAGCTCTGTGAACATGTGGGAATGGAGAAGGTAAAGGTAATTCATGCCAACGATACCGGTACACCCCGGGGCTCCCACCGGGACCGTCACTCGCACCTTGGCGAAGGGCATATCGGTGCCGAAGGATTTAAAGCTTTTTTTAGTTACCCATGGCCGGAAGATCTCCCTGTAATATTGGAAACTCCGGAGATGGGGAGTCACTGGGATGCCATAAATATGGCCAAGTTGCGTTTTTATGCTGGAGAACAAGAGCTTTAAGAGGGGACAGCTGATATGCCTAAAAGAAAAGTTATCTTTGTATGCCAGCAATGTGGTTATGAAGCACACAAATGGATGGGGCGCTGCCCCAACTGCCAGAGCTGGAGCACCATGCTGGAGGAAAGCTTTCAGGAGGTAGTTCCGGAAAACATTTCCAGGTTGGGAGAGGCGGGAGATCTTAAACAGTTAGATCAAATTGAATCACTGGATGAAGAGCGTTTTTTAACGGGGATTAAGGAATTGGACAGGGTTTTAGGGGGGGGCGCAGTTGCCGGTACTGTTATCCTGGTTGGGGGTGACCCCGGTATAGGAAAATCCACACTGTTATTGCAGGCTGCACTTGGACTTGCTTCCCGGGACGGCAGGGTCCTGTATGTTACGGGAGAGGAATCTCCTGGCCAGGTCAAAATGCGAGCTAAAAGGCTATCTTCTAATCAGGTGCCCCTTATGGTCCTGGCCGAAACGGAATACAACCGCATTGCTAACCATATTACGAAATATAATCCTCAGGTTGTGATTGTAGATTCGATTCAGACCATTATGAAAGGTGAACTGGGTAATGTTCCAGGCAGTGTCGTCCAGGTAAGAGAGATAACAGCATCCCTTGTGCAGCTGGCTAAAAATAAACAGATTATTTTTTTTATAGTCGGCCATGTCACCAAAGAAGGAATTTTGGCCGGTCCCCGCTTGTTAGAGCACATGGTGGATTGTGTCCTGTATTTTGAGGGAGAACGTTACCAGAATTTTCGTATTTTGCGCGGCGTGAAGAATCGTTTTGGCGCCACTAACGAAATCGGAATCTTTACAATGGAATCCAGCGGGCTGCAGGAAGTGCAAAACCCCTCGGCGCTTTTTCTTAACCAGCGCCCCACCAGTGTGGCCGGTTCGGTAGTCGTTCCTATTATGGAAGGAAGTCGTCCTCTGCTGGTGGAAATTCAGGGGCTGGCAACGCCCTCCTATTTTGGCGGCACTCCCCGGCGCACCTCTACCGGGCTTGATTCTAACCGTGTGGCGATCATCATTGCTGTCCTGGAAAAGAGAGCCGGGATGAAGTTATATAACTGTGATATCTTCATTAATGTGGTTGGCGGTGTTAGAATTATGGAGCCGGCCGCTGATCTCGGGGTGGCACTCAGTATTGCTTCCAGTTTGATGGACAAGCCCATCCAGACACAAATTATGATGGTGGGTGAAATCGGCTTGACGGGAGAAGTGCGTCCCGTTAACCGCATGGAAGAGCGGTTGAGGGAAGGAGCAAAGATGGGCTTCAATCGCTGTATTTTACCGCGGGGCAACATGAGCCGAACGATTATTTCCAACATGAAAGAAATAGAAAAGGACCTGGAGATGATCGGTGTTTCAACCCTCGCTCAGGCCCTGAATCTGGCTTTTATCTGATAATTTTTGAATGAAGATAATTACTGTAATCAGGAGAGGTGAAAAAACCCCAGGGCGTTAAGCCTTTCGTATTCCCTCTTAAAAATATCCTCAAGCTTAAAATTTAAAAGGTGACATAAAGCAGTTAAGTAAAAAAGCTGATTTCCAATTTCCTCATCAATTATTTCACTGCAGTTTTCACAAAGGGAACCTTCAATATGAGAATCCATATATTTCCGGCATTCTTCCAGAGAAATATCGGCAGGCAGCTGCTGCTTGCGTGCGTTGATAGAGATACACCCACATCCGGTTACTGATTTAGTAATTGCTCTATTAACACGAGTGGCTGATTCTGTATGTTTGGAGAGACTGTCCAAAATACTGCGGTGTTTGAGAAGCAGCTCTGACACTTTATCCTGAAACAAACAGACAACCTCATTATTCCTGGTTTTCATGATTTTATGTCACCTCTTTTTCTTTATAACCCTATTATACTTGTTGGTTTCAAGCCTTGTCAACTTTCAGGAAATGAAGAAAAAATAAAAAAGCCCCGGACATCATTGACTTTAAATTGTACTTGTGATAATATATTCGCCTTTTTGACAGATAGGATTATCTATGCTACAATGATAATAGTGTACAAACTTTTTATGCTGACAGCAATAATTCTTCAAGCTGTACGTTACGTTCCGGTTGTAATTGAAGGAGGATATGTTTGATGTTCAATATTGGGGATAAAGTTGTCTACCCTATGCACGGAGCCGGTATTATCGAGGCCATAGAGGAGCAGGAAATACTTGGAGCCAAAAAAAAGTACTATGTTATGAATATTGCTGTGGGGGACATGAAGGTAATGATTCCTCTGGACAATGTTCAAAGGGTAGGATTACGGGATGTAATTGAAAAGGGATCTGTGAACACAGTATACCAGATACTCGAGGGCCCGGAAGAGTCCGTGAATGTCAACTGGAATCGCCGCTACCGGAACAATATGGATAAAATTAAAAGTGGGAATATTTTTAAAGTGGCGGAAGTTGTGAGCAGCCTCTTATTACGTGAAAGGAAAAAGGGGCTTTCTACCGGGGAGAGAAGAATGCTGGAGAGCGCCAAGCAGATTCTGATGAGTGAGCTGGTCATGGTCAAGGGAATTGACAGGAATGAAGTTATGTCCTACCTGGAAAAACTTTTTACCCACCATGAAGCCTAAAATTATGCTGAATAAAAGAAACTTTAAAGAAGACATCATCAACGGTGTCTTTATTTACTTAAGCCTCTTTTTAAGGTAAGGGGACACACCTCTTTCTTAAGGTAAGGGGACACACCTCTTTCAGAGGAATGTCCCCATGGAATGTCCCCATGGTATGTTAAGGTAAGGGGACACACCTCTTTCAGAGGAATGTCCCCATGGTATGTCCCAGAGGAATGTCCCCATGGTATGTCCCCTTACCTTAATGTCCCCTTACCTTAAAGAGGTGTGTCCCCTTACCTTTAATTAAAATGGTTATTTTTGAACAATTTCCCGGCAGTTTGGGTATAATAATCCTTGAATTAGGACAAAAATATAAGTTATAATAAATTAGTAATGAAAAAATAAAAAAAAGGGAGAAAGGAGGTGTAAGAATAATGTTCAAAATGATTATGCGTATTCTTCTGACAATTATCAGCTTTGTGGGCGGATTTGAGCTCTTTAAGGTAGCTTTTCCTTCCCTGATGGTTGCTACAGGCTTGCCTTTACCCCTTCCCACAGGGATCTGGTTCCCGGTTATGGGGGGGACGATATTTGGACTTATTTTTTATTTTACTACCCCCTCGATTGTAGATTATATTAGTAAATTTGCTTTCTGGACCGACAGTAAAATGAAATCCATTCCGACTCAGGATATTGTCCTCGGTGTTGCCGGGCTAATAATAGCCCTTATCATTGGCGTATTATTAAATTTCCCCCTTTCACGCATTCCCTGGGTGGGACCCTATCTTTCCCTGGTAGTAACCCTTGTCCTGGCTTATCTGGGAGTAACTTTTATACTTAACCGCAAAGACGAATTTTTGTTTGTTTCTTCCCATCTTATCAAACGATCCGGTCAACAGGAAAAGAAACAATCCGTAAAGATTCTCGATACCAGTGTTATCATCGATGGTCGAATTATGGATATCAGCAAGACGGGGTTTCTTGATGGGGAACTGGTGGTTCCCGGTTTTGTCCTGGAAGAGCTGAGGCATATTGCTGATTCTCCTGATTTATTAAAAAGGAATCGCGGGCGCCGGGGCCTGGATATATTGAATAAGATGCAAAAGGAAATGGAAGTTATGGTTAGAATTGTTAACAAGGATTATGAAGAGATCAGTGAAGTAGACAGCAAGCTGGTCAAACTGGCCCAGGAACTTTCCGGCCTGATTGTTACCAACGATTTTAACCTTAATAAGGTCTGTGAATTACAGGGAGTCTCGGTGTTAAATGTTAATGAGCTTGCCAATGCTGTAAAACCCGTAGTTCTCCCCGGAGAGGAAATGAGCGCGCAGATTATTAAAGACGGTAAAGAGGCCGGGCAGGGAGTGGCTTATCTAGATGATGGGACCATGATTGTTGTAGAGGGCGGTAAGCGTTTTATCGGGGAAACAGTAGAAGTACTTGTTACCAGTGTACTCCAGACGGCGGCGGGACGTATGATTTTTGCCAAACCGAAAGCCGGTTATCCCGAGAGGATTACCCTTAAGCAGTAACCTTCATCCTTAAAAAAAGAAAAACGTCCGGGAGATGCCCCGGAGGGGAGATGGAGGTTTAGATGGAAAAAGAGCATACCCCGGTTTTACTTATTGCGGCAGCAGGCCAGGGGAGGCGTATGGGTGGGGAAGAAAATAAAACCTGCCTCTCCCTGGCAGGGAAACCTGTCCTGGCCCATACCCTGGATATATTTCTCAAACTGAACATTTTTTCACAGGTTATGGTGATTATTGCCCCCCGGGAAGAAGATACTTTCCGTGAGCGGGTTTTAATCCCTTTTTTCCCCGGGGAGAAACACATTTTCCTCCTTGAGGGGGGGAGGGAACGGCAGTACTCCATATTTAACGGTTTACAATACCTTTATAAGAGAAAAATTCCTGAAGAGTCCATGGTATGTATCCATGACGGTGCCCGCCCTCTCGTAAGCGAATCCCTCATCCTCAGCGTTTATCAGCAGGCCCTCTCTACCGGTGCCGCTATCGCCGGTATTCCTCTAAAAGACACCATCAAAGAAGTAGACACTGATTTAGCGGTTCTTAATACTCCCCGGAGGGATAGTTTTATGGCGATACAAACTCCCCAGTGTTTTAAATTTTCTATACTCTGGCAGGCCCACTGTAAAGCCAAAGAGGATAATTTCCTCGGAAGCGATGACTCTTCACTGGTAGAACGGCTGGGAATAAAGGTAAAGGTTGTTATGGGGAACTATGAAAACCTTAAAATAACCACTCCCGATGATCTCAGGCTGGCAGAAACATACCTTTCTTCCAGGAGGTCTTTTAGATGAATTTTCGCATCGGAATGGGCTATGATGTCCACGCTTTGCGGGAAGGTTTACCCCTTATCCTGGGTGGTGTGGAAATCCCCTTTTCCAGGGGATTGGAAGGATACTCTGATGCTGATGTATTACTGCATGCTATTATGGACGCTCTCCTGGGAGCGGCGGCACTGGGGGATATCGGCAGCCATTTCCCCCCGGGGGTTCCCCGCTACCAGGGTATTTCCAGTCTTTTACTCCTGAAGGAAGTGTCCCTTCTTCTTAAGGAAGCCGGTTTTGCCGTTAACAATATAGACAGCATTATTGTAGCCCAAAATCCCCGGCTTTCCCCTTATATGCAGGCCATGCGCCAAAACATAGCAGCAGCTTTAAAGGTAGAAGAAAATCTTATTTCCGTTAAAGCCACCACAACGGAAAAACTAGGTTTTGTCGGGCAGGAGGAAGGAATGGCTGCTTATGCTGTAGCCATGCTCACCACCATTGACAGGTAAATTATCTAGGGCTATAATTGTGCGTAATCTTGTTAGGAGATGGTTACATGTTCAAGAGATTAAAAAAGGATATTGCCGCTGTTTTTGAGAGGGATCCGGCCGCCAAAAACATCCTGGAGGTAATTTTGTGCTATCCCGGTTTTCATGCCATTGTTTTACATCGTATGGCCCATTTCCTGTACAAAAAAGGGCTGGTTGTTTTGCCCCGTTTAATCTCAAATTTTTCCAGGCTTGTAACCGGCATTGAAATTCATCCCGGAGCAACAATAGGTGAAGGAGTTTTTATCGATCACGGCATGGGTGTCGTTATCGGTGAAACTACCGAAATTGGAAACAATGTTACCATTTACCAGGGTGTTACCCTGGGCGGAACCGGAAAAGAGAAGGGAAAGCGACACCCCACTGTAGGAAATAATGTTGTTGTGGGAACAGGAGCCAAGGTGCTGGGGCCGATAGAAATCGGCGATGGCGGGCGTATAGGTGCTGGTTCCGTTGTTTTACAGTCTGTCCCTCCCGGGGCGACAGTTGTGGGTATACCTGGTCGGGTTGTGCTGCACCGTGGAAAAAGAGTCACTCCGGTGGACCTTAACCATGAAGATCTTCCGGACCCTGTAGCCCAAATGTTAAATTGCCTGCAAAACCAGATTGATGATTTGCGTTTGCAGCTGGAAAACTTGAGATGTTAC
This sequence comes from Dethiobacter sp., assembly GCA_003605065.1. GTDB lineage: Bacteria > Bacillota > Dethiobacteria > DTU022 > UBA8154 > UBA9862. The sequence continues at coordinate 7,414 of QZJM01000054.1, forward strand.
CAGGAAGAGGGAGAGGAGGAAAGAAGTGATCAAGTTGTATAATACTCTAACCAGGAAAAAGGAACCTCTGGAGCCGGTGAAGGAAGGGAAAGTAGGGATTTATGCCTGTGGTCCCACCGTTTATGATTTTTTCCACATCGGCAATGCCAGAGTCTTTATTACTTTTGATGTTCTCCGGCGCTACCTGGTTTACCGTGGTTATGATGTTACCCTTGTGCAAAATTATACTGATATCGACGATAAAATGATCAACAAGGCCGCAGAGATGGGTATTTCTGTGGATGAGCTGGCCGAGCGCTTTATCCGGAATTACGAGGAGGATGCCGGTGCGCTGGGTATCTTGCCGGCTGACTTTCAGCCCAGGGCCACCAGGCACATTCCCCAGATTATGGCCCTAATTCAAAAGCTGATGGAGAAAAACCTGGCTTATGAAGTGGAAGGGGATATTTACTTTCATGTAGAGGCTTTTCCCGGCTATGGTAAGCTTTCTCAACAAAACCTGGAAGAATTAATACTGGGATCCAGGGTGGAAATTGATGAGAGAAAAAAGCATCCTATGGATTTTGCCCTCTGGAAAAAGGAAAAACCGGGTGAACCGTCCTGGGAAAGCCCCTGGGGCAGGGGAAGGCCTGGATGGCATATTGAGTGTTCGGCTATGTCCCTGTATTACCTGGGTGATACCCTGGATATTCATGCCGGCGGTCAGGATCTCATTTTCCCTCACCATGAAAATGAAATTGCCCAGAGTGAAGGTGCAACTTCCAAATCTTTTTCCCGTCACTGGGTGCATGTAGGTTATCTTAACATTGACCAGGAAAAAATGTCCAAAAGCCTCGGTAACGTTCTTACCATAAGGCAGCTGCGGGAGACAGTTGATCCCATGGTGATAAGGTTTTTCATGCTCTCTGCCCATTACCGCACCCCCATTAATTTTTCCGGAGAGTACCTGGAGCAGGCTTCCAAGGCCTTAGAGAGGCTTAATACGACGGTGTATAACCTGGAAGAACGTCTGGGAAAAGTTAAAAAAGGCATTCCCGATGATGAGGAAAGCGCCCTGCTTAATTTGATTGAAAACAGCAGGGAGAAGTTCATGGAAGCCATGGATGATGATTTTAACACAGCTGAAGCGCTGGCGGTGTTATTTGACCTGGCCAGAAAGGTTAACACTTATCTGAACCGGCCCCAGGGGCAAAAGGAAAATATCCTGGAGCCCGTTCTGGACTTTTACCGGGAAATTAACGGTATCTTTGGTTTTATGAAAGAACAAGGCCCTGCTGTTTTACAGAAAGATATTGAAGAACTTGTTGCCAGGAGGGAGGAGGCCCGTCGCCTGAAAGACTGGGCTTCTGCCGATGCCATACGGGCTCAGTTAAAAGAGAAAGGGATAATCCTGGAGGATACTCCCCAGGGGGTTAGAACTATTTTTAAAAGAAGGTGGTAATTTTTAACATATGCCAGCTAAAAAAAATAAAAAAGGGAAAGCTATGTTTTCTGCGGCGAGGGATTTAACAGCTGCTTCTCCTGCAGCAAAAGCTGATTATGAGCTGATCTGGGGCCGCCAGCCTGTCCTGGAAGCACTCAAAAGCGGCTTGTCCCTGGTACGGATTAATATACACGAAGGTGCCAAGGGATCAATAATTAACGAAATTTTACAGAAAGCCGGTCAAAGCAGTGTTCCTGTAGAGCGAATCAAACGCGATAAACTGGAAGAAAAAATAACGGGGCAAAACCACCAGGGAGTAGTTGCCTATACTACCCCGTATGCTTATCTTTCCGTGGAAGAACTGCTGCAAAAAACCCGGCAAAAGCAACAAATTCCTTTTTTTCTGATGCTGGATCATATCCAGGATCCTCACAATCTGGGTTCCCTTTTACGCACTGCCTGCGCTGTCGGGATCCATGGGGTTATTATACCCCGGGACAGGGCCTGCGGGGTGACCCCTACCGTATTTAAGAGTTCGGCTGGTTCCCTGGCCTATATGCCTGTTGCCCGTACTGTTAACCTGGCCCGGGAGATGGATTATTTGAAGGAGGAAGGCCTCTGGTTAATGGGAGCGGACATGTCGGGAGAACTCCCCTTTTTTAAGGCAGATTTTAATCTTCCCCTTGTTTTGCTTTTGGGCAGCGAAGGTAAAGGCCTGTCTAGATTACTGCGGGAAAAATGTGATTATTTACTGCGCATACCCATGCAGGGTGCGGTATCTTCTTTTAACGTGGCCGTAGCGGGGGGCATAATTATTTATGAGGTTTTCCGCCGGCGCAGCCTGCAGAAATAATGTATTCCAGGAGTAGAAGATGTCCTTGCTGATAGTAGATGGTTATAACATTATCAATAACTGGCCGGAATTCTATAACCTGCGCGAGGGAAAAATGGAGCTGGCCAGGTTAAAGCTGGCTGAAATGCTGGAAGACTATGTTCCGCTGCTCTGGCCAAAGATTATTATTGTGTACGATGCTTATCGTATAAAAGGGAAGACACGTTCTTTGGAATCCTTAAGAGGTTTGGAAATAGTTTATACGGGAGAAGGTCAAACAGCCGATGTATTTATCGAGCGCCTGGTGGTAAACTTAAGTGAAATCGGTGCAGACGTGGAGGTTGCTTCCTCCGACAACCTGCAGCAGCATCTGGTTTTGTGGAAAGGAGGCCGGAGAATTTCTGCCAGGGAACTGCGGGAACGCCTGCAGGAGTGCCGTGCCGAAATGAAAAAGATCTACCGGCGTTCCGCATCAAGGAACAACCTGGACGAAAGGCTTACGGAGAAAGTTAAAAATGTTCTGGAAAAATGGCGGCGCCAGTAAACTCTTCCGGGCTTTATAAAATAATAATCTAAAACTTGTAAAAAGTGACAGTAACCTTTCCGCCCATTTTACAGATTAGACCTTGACGCTTATACAGGCATGGGATATAATAACTGAGGGAATGTCTGTCCTCAAAATGACAACGGAGGCGATGCTAGTGGTTTTGCCGGCACAGGGTTTGACAGAGGACGATGGCGTATGTATGGAACTGGATCTTTTAAAAGTTGAGGAATATGAAGATAAGACTGATGAAGAAGTTGTAACAGAAGCAAAAGACGGAGACAGCATCGCCTTAGAATACCTGATTAACAAGTACAGAAATTTCGTAAAAGCCAAGGCCCGCTCATATTTTCTTATCGGCGCCGATCGCGAAGATATTATCCAGGAAGGAATGATAGGTTTATATAAAGCGATCAGAGACTTTAAAGGTGACAAGCTTTCTTCTTTCCGGGCCTTTGCGGAGCTCTGTATTACCCGGCAGATTATCACTGCCATTAAAACGGCAACCCGTCAAAAGCATATACCGTTGAATTCTTATGTTTCTTTGAATAAGCCTATTTATGATGAGGATTCTGACCGCACCCTTCTTGACATTCTTTCCGGTACAAAAGTGACTGACCCTGAAGAATTAATGATTAACCGGGAAGAATATAATGATATAGAGTTTAAAATCGGGGAGATTTTAAGTGATCTGGAATGGCGTGTTTTAATGCTTTACCTGGAAGGAAAGTCGTACCAGGAGATTGCTGTGGAATTGAAAAGGCACGTAAAGTCTATAGACAATGCCCTGCAAAGGGTAAAGCGCAAACTGGAACGTTATCTGGAAATCAGGCGGGTGTAGCTCAATGGCAGAGCACTGGCTTCCCAAGCCAGCCACGTGGGTTCGATTCCCATCACCCGCTCCAATAATGATTACAAAGCCCTTCTGAGTTCATTCAGATAACCAGGTTTTGCTTGGGTTTTCGGCAGCGGTATCTTTGGGGGCTCACGCTGGGGCCATGCTGAACATTGCCGGCAGTGAATTTCAGGTTTATGCCCTGCTGGAGGGGAGGAAAACGGATTCCCTTTTTTTGTTATAATATGGCTGAATTTTTAAGTTATTTTTCCCCGGACGCTAATAGCTGGGATGCGAACCGGCACATTGTCCGGCTTTTATTTTTTGGGGAGAGAGAATTAAAATGCTTTTAATGATTGATAATTTCGATTCCTTCACTTATATTTTACTCCGGTATTTTAAAGAGTTAGGACAAAAAACTACTGTTTTCAGGAACAACGCTATCACCCTGGAGGAGATACAAAGATTAAACCCTGATTATATTGTTATTTCTCCGGGCCCGTGTACTCCAAATGAAGCGGGCATATCTTTAGAAGTTATTAAGCATTTTGCCGGGAAAATCCCTCTGTTGGGCGTTTGCCTAGGGCACCAGGCTCTCGGACAGGCCTTTGGGAGTAAGGTTGTCAGGGCTCCTTGCCTAATGCATGGAAAAACTTCTTTAATATACCATGACGGGAAAACCATTTTTTCCGGTTTGCCCCAGGGATTTACAGCTACCCGTTATCATTCCCTTATTTTAGAAAGAAAAACTCTTTCGCCTTGTTTTACCGTTTCGGCTAGAACTGACCGGGATGAAATTATGGCAATCCGTCACAAGGACCTTCCATTAGAAGGAGTTCAATTCCACCCTGAATCTATATTAACACAATTTGGTCATCGTATTTTAAACAATTTCCTTACAGCTTACCGAAATTGCAAACACGTAAGGAGGTCAAAATTTTGTACCCCCTAATTGAAACACTTGAATTTGCCCCCGATACCATGGATTTTTACAAAAAATTCCACCACTTTCCCTACAGTATGTTTTTGGACAGCGGAATGGATTACAATAAATTGGGTAAATATTCTTTCATAACCGGAGATCCTTTCCTTGTTTTTGTTTCCAAAGGAGATAAATGTTATATAAAGAAGCTGGGAAAAGTTTACTTAAGTAAGAATAATCCCTTCGATCTATTGCAAAACCTGATTAAAAAATACCAGTATAAAAAAAGAAAAAACTTACCTCCCTTTCCCGGCGGAATTGCCGGTTATTTTTCTTATGACCTGGGATGGTATTTAGAAAAACTGCCGAGTTATGCTATCGATGACATCGGGTTCCCGGATTGCTGTCTCGGGTTTTATGACTGGACCGTAGTCATAGATCATTTAGCCCGAAAGACTTATATTGTATCAACGGGCCTTCCTGTCGAAGAAGAAAACGCTAGAGAAAAAAAGGCTTACCAGCGATTAAAAGAAATAAAACAAATATTCAAAGGACAATCCAGGCTACATTGTACTTCGTTAGAAGGAGATTTTACAGCAAAAGGAAGCTTCACCTCTAATTTTACCAAAGAAAATTACCAGAAAGCTATAATGAAGGCCAAAGAGTATATTGCAGCAGGCGATATTTACCAGGTTAACCTAACACAAAGGCTTCATGCTGAAATAAAGGTTCCTCCTTTAACCTTATACGAAAGGTTAAGGAAAATAAACCCAGCCCCTTTTGCCTCTTTTCTTAACTTCCCTTCTGGGAAGGTAGTTAGTTCCTCTCCGGAAAGATTTTTAAAAATAAAAAATAAGCGTGTTGAAACAAGGCCCATTAAAGGAACCCGTCCCAGGGGGAAGACCCCTGAAGAAGATTCTCGCTTAAAAAAAGAATTACTTAATAGTGAAAAAGATAAAGCCGAATTGTTAATGATCGTGGACTTGGAGAGAAATGACTTGAGTAAGGTCTGCCGGAAAGGTTCTATAAAAGTCCCGGAACTTTTTTGCCTTGAAACCTATGCTACCGTATACCACCTTGTTTCTACGGTGGAAGGTGCCCTGCCTGATGATAAGGATGTTATTGACGTGCTTAAAGCAAGTTTTCCCGGAGGATCAATAACAGGCTGCCCGAAAATTCGAGCAATGGAAATAATTGAAGAACTGGAGCCCACTAAAAGAAGCGTATATACCGGGTCAATTGGTTATATTGGTTTCGATGGAAATAGTGATTTAAATATTGTTATTAGAACTTTTTTATTAAAGGATAATAATGCTTATTTTCAAGTCGGAGGTGGTATAGTGGCTGACTCCGATCCTGAGAGCGAGTATCAGGAAACTTTGGACAAAGCTAGAGCGCTAGTAGATGCATTAGGAATAACAGGATAAAGGAGCGGTTTTCTTGGAATATATCTATTTCCAGGGTAAATTAGTAAAAAAAGATTCTAAAGATATTTCCTTTTTAGATCGAGGAATATTATACGGGGAAGGTCTTTTTGAAACGTTAAGAGTTTACAACGGTGAAGCATTTTTATTAGATAAACATATAGCAAGATTAAAAAAGGGATGCAGTGTCTTGGGAATAAACTGTGATACCGATGACCTTAGTACTGGTGGTATAAGGTCCGTAATAGATGCAAATAACATTGTAGAAGGTTCACTTCGTATCACAGTTACCGGAGGAGGAAAAAAAGGCCTCCTTCCGGCACCTGACTCCAAATGCACGTATTTTATCACAGGAAAACCGGGAAGCCCCTACTCACCTGAACATTATAGCAAAGGATACAAGGGTTTGATTTCTTCAATAAAAAGAAACCCTTATTCTCCGCTAACTTATTTAAAATCTCTCAATTTTTTAGAAAATATTCTGGCCAAAAAGGAGGCATATGATGCCGGTTACGATGAAGCTATATTCCTTAATGTAAAAAACTTCCTTACCGAAGGAAGTATAACCAACCTATTTATAATTAAAGATGGAGAGGTATTAACCCCCGATGAAAAATGCGGTTTATTACCGGGTATAACCAGAGAGGTGGTTATCGATATTTGTAATAAAAATAAAATTCCGGTTAAAGAAAAGAGTAATTTGTCTTTGTCAGACCTTATATCAGCTGATGAAGCCTTTTTAACCAACTCCCTTATAGAAATAATGCCCCTTGTAAAGATTAACAAGCACTTAATTAACAATGACAGGCCGGGATCACTAACAAAACGCTTGTCTATTCTATATAAAGATTATATTAAAATTTGTTCATCCCCCTAATTTCTCCTAATTCTATTAAATGCTGGGATATTTTTTTTCCCGTTTCCGGGTTGATAAAATCAGGTGCAATCTCTGCCAGGGGTACGAGGACAAAAGCCCTTTCAGTAAGACGTTCGTGTGGAATAACAAGTTTTTCCTCCTTAATTATAGAATCTCCATAAAATAAAATATCAAGATCTATAGTCCTGGGGCCCCATCGAAAAACTCTTTTTCTTTTTAATAAATTTTCTATTTTTTGAAGCTCCTCAAGTAATTTTTGAGGAGAAAACAGGGTTAAAACTTCTGCTACACAATTTACAAATTTACCCTGCCTGGTATAACCTACCGGCTCATTTTCATAAAAAGAAGATGTTTTACTTATCTTTGTATGTTTAATATTTTCTATATTTTTTAAAGCTTTGCAGATATTATCTTTTCTATTTCCCAGGTTGGAACCCAGACCTATATAAGAAACTACTTTCTCTCCCTGAAAATACATACTTCTATACCCTCCATTAGCCCGGGCAAAGGCGGTTTTGTTTTTATTACGCTGACCCTGACTGCCTCAACCTGTTGATACAATAAAACGGTATTAGCAATTTTTTCTGCTAAAGCTTCCAGCAACAAAACAGGATTTCCCTTTATAATTTTGTTAGTATCCTGATAAATTTTTGCGTAGTCTATTGTTTTACTTAAATCATCGCTCTTGCCTGCTTTGCCTAAAGGAAGATACAATTCCAAATTAACTTTAAACTCCTGGCCTAACTTCCTCTCCTCTTCTAAAAAGCCGTGATACCCGTAAAAAGACATGTTTTTTAGAACAATTTTATCTTTCTTCAATTCCCTCTTCACCTCTTAACATAGCATCCGTCATCCTTGCAACCCTCACCATAGTTTGTACATCATGTACCCGTACTATATCAACACCCTTAGTTATCCCGTACGCTACCGTTGCTGCGGTACCCTCTATCCTTTCATTAACCGGTAAATCTAAAGTTTTTCCGATCATCGATTTTCGTGAACTACCTAATAATATGGGACGACCCAAAGTCTTTAGCTCCTCTAATCTTCTCATAACCTCTAAGTTTTCCTTAAGGTTTTTTGCAAAACCTATTCCGGGGTCTATAATAATGTTTTTTAAATCTATACCGGCTTCGGATGCTATATCAATACTTTCCTGTAAATCTAGTATTATATCTGACATCAAATCATTATATTTAGGGACAACCCTGTTGTGCATTATGCACACAGGAACCTGATAACGAGAAACTACAGTGGCTATATTAGGATCTTTCTTTAAACCCCATACGTCATTTATCATTTTAGCCCCGCTTTTTACCGCTTCTTTGGCAACCCGGGATTTATAAGTATCTATCGAAATAGGTACCTCAATTTTACTGGAAAGAACTTCAATTATAGGAATAACTCTTGCCAACTCTTCTTCTTCAGATATAGGAGTAGAACCGGGGCGGGTTGATTCCCCTCCTATATCAATAATATCTGCTCCTTCTTTTACCATTTTTTCGGCTTGATACAAGGCTTTTTCCTTAGAAAGAAATTTTCCTCCATCAGAAAAAGAATCAGGAGTAACATTTAATATTCCCATAATTAAAGTTCTCTTACCTAAAGGGAAAGTAAACTCACCCAAACGTAAACAGGTTTGTTTTTCAGTAAGGTTTTTTAAAAGTTTTTCAATAGCTATACCCAATTTTTTTAAACCGAAAGGTTGAATTTTCAACTTATTTATTAATTCTTTATACTGTTTAAAAGTCCCCATTATTAATACATCAACTTTTTCTACGGAAAGGGTACTAGCTTGTAGTGGCAATACTACTTCCCCACCCTTAGATAACATCTCCTGCTTCAAAATCAAAGCCGCTTTTAAAGGCACCTCTAAAACTTTAACAGCATAAAACTTCCCTTTTGGAGCCATTATCCTTATTCCGGCCTCATCTGCACCAATTTTTTTCATTTCTTCGCAAAGTGTTTCTTCATTATAAAATGATACATATCTCGGGTACATTAGTACTACCTCCCTAAAAGAATAAAAAAGAATTGTGGGGCATTTCTTCAAATTTATTACATATCTCTTTAGCTTTACAGCTAAAACAAAGCCGGCTGTACTTGTCTCCCTTCCATAAAAACTTGGACAAAGGGGTGGAAAGACTTTTACCTTCTTTCAGCCGGTGTTCCTTTATAGCTGTACAGATCATTTCTCTTTCCTTAAAGGTAAAACCCGATTCTTTAAGAATACTTTCAGCTAATTCAGCACCTGCGAGAGCGTGATCTTTTTCCTCTTCATATTGTTTAAAACGCCCGATATCATGTAATAATCCGGCAGCATATATTACATCCTTAGGTAAATTTACCTTACTTTTAAGAGAAAACAGATAAGCCAACCTGGCTGTGGATACAAAATGGTGAATATCGTGGCAACAGAACTCTCTATTTTTTTCCAAGTTATTAATTTTATCTAAATAATTCTTGTACTTACTATTGTTTAAAACCGCCTTTACTCTTTTCAAAATTCTTACCCCTTTATTAAAGAAAAAGCTTCAGAACGAGAAACCTGGTTTTGTCTAAAGATACCTCTTACTGCTGAGGTAACGGTAATTGAACCCGGTTTTTTAACCCCTCTAATGGACATACATAAATGCTCGGCTTCTACTACGACAACAACACCCTTAGGTTTAAGCACTTCCATAATAATATTAGCAACAGTACTGGTTAACCGCTCCTGGAGCTGAGGCCTTCTAGCAATGCTTTCAACAACCCTTACTAATTTACTTAACCCGACTATCCTGCCTTTAGCAGGTATATAAGCGATATGCGCCTTGCCGTAAAATGGGAGCAGGTGATGTTCGCATATTGAATATAGAGAAATATCTTTGACCAGTACCAATTCATCATGCTGGTCCTCAGAAAAACAGATCTGCAAGTATTCCTTGGGGTCCTGGTATAAACCTTTGAAAACTTCTTTATACATTTTTGTTACCCGGCGGGGTGTATCCCTTAAGCCTTCCCTTTCAGGGTCTTCTCCTATAGCTTCTAAAATCATTCTTACAGCTTTTTGTAACTTTTTTTCATCTATCATTTTCAAATCTCCTTTTAAAAAATTATTAAAAGTTGGTAATATCCTTCGTGCAGGGGCAGGAAGGGGCCCGGTTCCTACGTCCAGGATACCACCAATGCCCCCTATTTGCCAAGCCATTTCTGATTTTTTGGTTGAAACCGAAATCCTAACTAAGTATTCACGCAAAAATAACTTCCTGATTTTGGACGGATAGCGAGTCGCTATCCGAGCTTCTGGTTCTTTGACAATTGGCCTCACACTGGTCCATTACCT
>QZJM01000044.1 GCA_003605065.1 Dethiobacter sp.
CTGGAGCTCCGCGCTCATACCCGAGCTGGCCTTGAGTACCAGTTCGCCCGTCTCCTCGTCAAGCAGGCGCAGCGCACACCACTGCGCGCCGAGGACCTCCCTCGCACCAGCCAGGGCTGTCTCGAGCACCTTGCTCTTCTCGAGGTGGCCAGCCAGCGCCTGCCCCCAGTCGACCAGGCGTTCCAGCATGGACACCTTCGCCTGGAGCTGGCGAAAAAGGCTGGCGTTTTGCAGCGCCAGGCCCAGGCCGGTGCCCAGGGTGGTCAAGAAGGCGGCCTCATCCTCGCTGAAGGGCGCGCCTTCCGGCCGGCCCGCGGCGGTCAGCACGCCCGTCACCCTGCCCCCCGCCATGAGGGGCACGGCCACCCCCGGCCGCCTTTCTGCGGCCGTCCCAGCTCCTGGGCGGCTGTCGAAGTGCACGGAGCGCCCTTCCTGCTCGACGGCGGCAACAACTTCGCCAGCCGGCACGGTCCGGAACTGGTCGCCGGGCTCCAGGGTCGCCGCCGTCTCAGTAGTCAAAGCCGCCGGCAGCTCCTCGCTCAGCATCACCACAGACCCGCTGGTGGCGCCCGTCACCTTCAGCACCGCCTCCAGGGCCCGCTGCGCCACCTCGCTTACCTCAAGGGTTTCGTGCACCGTTCGGGAAAAGTCGTAGAGAAAGGCCATCTCGTCCGCTTTCTTCCGGGCGTCTCGCGGCTCCGCCCCCCTGGCCAGCTTGTCCCTGTACATGGCGTCGTCGGCCTCCTTGTATGCCTCGACCAGCGGACGCCCCGGGTCTTCGGCCGTGGCCGTGCCCACCGAAATGCTCAGGGGGATCTCGGGGCGCCCCGCGTTATCCTCCGCCACGGCCTGGGTTATGCGGCGGGCCACTTCCTCCGCCGCCGCCCGGTCCGTTTGCGGCAACACCACGGCAAATTCATCTCCGCCGACCCGGGCCACCAGGTCGGACCCCCGGAGGCAGCTGGCAAGTACCCTGGCGGCACGGCGCAAAAGCTCGTCGCCCCGCTCGTGGCCCAGGGTGTCGTTGGTCACCTTCAGGCCGTCGAGGTCGCAGAGGATGAGGCTCACGGGAAAGAAGCGACCTTTCTCCAGCCGCCGCAGTTCCTCCTCGAAGAAGGCGCGGTTGTAAAGTCCGGTGAGAGCGTCGTGCGTGCTCCAGTGCCTCAGTTCGTCCTCCATCTGCTTGCGCTCGCCGATGTCGCGGATGCACTGGACCGCCCCGAGCAGGTTCCCTGCCTCGTCATAAATCGGGGCCGCGAGGGTCCAGAAATGAAGCCCCCTGCCGCCGTAAGCGTAAGGGGCAAAACCTTCGCCGACAACAACCTGGTCCTTCCGCTCAATTTTCTCGTACTTCCGCTCCCACTCCCTGCCGTCGCCCAGCAGGATGTTCACGAGCATGGGCCTGCGTTCCCTGTAAAACGGGACGGCGAAAGCATATTCGCCCCTGCCCAGCACTTCTTCCTTCCTGACTCCCGTCATTTCTTCCACGGCCCGGTTCCACATGACCGCCTTGCCTTCGCGGTCGACAGCAAGGACGCCGTCCGGGAGGGAGTCGACGATCCTTTCGAGAAGGCTGAGCCGTTCTCTTAACCTTTCCGTTCGCCGGCCTGAGTTCATGCTCTCCACCGCCCCTTAAAACGCTTTTACATAGAATGAACTTCTATTTTTGGAAAGCAAAATCCTGCACGAGAAAAAAGAAAAAGAACGGGGGCTCTGTCTGGCTCTACATTCTATCTGGCAAAGGTTAGATGATTCCAATATTCAAGTCTTACTTATCAAAAACAAGGATGACTATGGCCTCCCTCCTTACTCCCACCAAATTCGCCAGGTTTGCTGTTAGGGCCTCAATCACCATTTTGTTCCCTCGACTGCCTGGCTATGAGAGCGGCAAAAACACCAGCTCCGAAACCATTATCTTCGCCGTTTTCCTTGGAAAAAGGGGTTTTCGTCAGCGAATAAAAAGCTTTGTACATCAGCCGTCCCCCTCCTCCCTTCAAACTAGAAGAGCTTCCTGCTGTCGAGCATGATAGTTACCGGCCCATCATTATCGACTTTCACCCGCATTTTGGCCTGAAATTTTCCTGTTGCAACTTTCAGGCCCCTGTCTGCCAGCATGCTGCATAGTTTATTATAAAGGCAAACCGCCTTTTCCGGAGAGGCGGCACTAATAAAACTGGGGCGGCGTCCTTTTCGGCAATCTCCATAAAGCGTGAACTGGGAAATACATAGAACCTCTCCCCCGGCCTCCTCCAGGGAAAGGTTCATCTTGCCAGCTTCATCCTCAAAGACACGCAACCCGGCAATTTTTTCGGCAATATACCTGCAGTCATCATCCCCATCATCTTCACCGACACCGACAAAAACAACCAGCCCCTTATTTATTTCACCCACAATTTCCCCCTCGACTTCTACCAGAGACCGGCCTGCTCTTTGGACAACGGCACGCAACTTTTCACCAGCCTTTACGGGATATTTGACGCGAATGTCTCTCCTGAACCGAATTTGCCTCTGCATAACGCCTTACGGAAAAGACATCCTTTACTCTTTTGATCCTGCTCATAATGTGTTCCAGATGCTCCAAATCCTTAACTACAAAAGTCAGGTGAATGATCGCAATTTTATCTTTGGTCATGCGTCCATTTACAGCCAAAATATTCACCTTGCTCTCACTTACAGCATACATAACCTCCGTGAGAAAATTAGGACGATCCATTCCTGTAACTTCGATTTCCACCGGATAAGACAGATCATTGTCCGCTTCCCAAAAGACCTGCAGGTAGCGCTCTTTCTCCCCGGCGACACGCATAACATTGGGGCAGTCCACGCGGTGTATGGATATTCCCCTGCCCCTGGTGGTAAAACCGATAATTTCATCCCCCGGTAACGGGTTGCAGCATTTGGAAAAACGAATTAACAGGTTATCTATCCCCTGGACCTTAATACCCTTCGCTGCCTTAGCCGCGCCTTTCCAGGGTTTTAATTCCACGGGAGGCGGCTGTTTTTTTTCTTCCCCGAATTTTTTACGGTATTCATCCTGAAGCTTAGTAATAACCTGCTGGGAGGAAACACCTCCGTAGCCTACAGCAGCATAGACATCATCTACGGAGAGGAGGTTAAATTTTGTCCCTACCTCTTCTAATAGCTGCTCTTTAAGCAGCAGGTGAGGCTCCAGGTGCAGCCTCCGTATTTCTCTTTCCAGGCTTTCCCTGCCTTTGGAAATATTTTCCTCGCGTCGTTCCTTTTTGAACCAGGCCCTTATTTTACTTTTGGCCTGGGAACTTTTAACAAACTTTAACCAGTCCCGGCTGGGGTTTCCCTGTTTACTGGTGATTATTTCCACAATATCTCCCGTTTTTAGTTTATACTCCAGGGGAACAATGCGGCCATTTACCCTGGCACCTACACAGCGGTTGCCGATATCCGTATGAATTTTATAAGCAAAATCCAGGGGTATGGAGCCACCGGGAAGGTCAACAACATCACCCCTCGGAGTGAAAACAAAGACCTCATCAGCAAAAAGGTCTATTTTTAAATGTTCCATAAATTCGTGGGCGTCCTTCAAATCCTGCTGCCAGTCCAGTAACTGCCTTAACCAGGAAAGCTTTTCCTCAAATTCCCTGTCATCCCTGACTTTCTCTTTATATTTCCAGTGAGCGGCGATGCCAAATTCCGCCGTGCGGTGCATTTCTTTGGTGCGAATCTGCACCTCCAGCAATTCATTTTCAGCACAAACCACTGTAGTATGAAGAGATTGATACATATTCGGTTTGGGCATGGCTATATAATCATTAAATTGGCCGGGTATGGGGCGCCAGAGGGTATGAACGATACCGAGAGTTGCATAGCAGTCCCTGACGCTCTCCACAATAATGCGAACAGCAGTCAGATCATGTATTTCGTTAAAATCCTTGCCCTGACTTTTCATCTTATTGTAAATACTGTAAAGGTGTTTAGGCCGGCCGCTTATATCTGCCGTAATCCCCGCCTCGGTTATTTTCCCTTCCAGAATTTCCATCATCCTACTGATAAAATCTTCTCTTTCCCTGCGTTTCTTGGAGAGTTTATCCACCAGGTAGTAATATTCCTGTTTGTTCAAATAGCGAAAAGACAGGTCTTCAAGTTCCCATTTAATTTTATAAATCCCCAGGCGGTGGGCAAGAGGCGCGTAGATCTCCAGTGTTTCAAGAGAAATTTCCCTCTGCTTGGCACTGTTCAGATAGCGGAGCGTGCGCATGTTATGGGTCCTATCCGCCAGTTTGATAAGGATTACCCTGATATCCCGGGCCATGGCCACAAACATTTTGCGCCAAGTTTCCGCCTGGTGCTCTTCCTTGGAGCGGAATTCCATACGGCTCAGTTTGGTTACCCCATCCACCAGGGAAGCTACTTCCTCACCAAACTCCTTTTCTATTTCATCATAGCTGACAGGAGTATCCTCCAGAACATCGTGGAGCAAACCGGTCACGATGGTGACCAGATCTAATTCCAGATCGGCGAGAATATAGGCCACACCCAGGGGATGTGTAATATAGGATTCCCCGGAAACTCTCTTCTGACCTGCATGAGCTTTCAGGGCAAACTGGTAGGCCTTGCGGATAAGCGCCCAATCTTCTCTTCTGTCGTTGTACTTGACGAAACGCCTCTTTAATATCTGCAGGCTCATTTTGCACTCCTGTTGTCTTTGTCCTCTAAATTAAAGTATAAATTATGTAATCCCAAGAGTAAAGTCACTTAAGGAGCAAAGTATTTCCTCTCCCGGTGCCACCAGTAAAAATTGTTGATAGGAAAGAGCCTGTTCCCATCTTTCCCTTTCTTTACGAAAACCCTTAATGCAGGCTATGCCCTTTAAAAGAGAACAGTAATCGCTGCTCCCGTGCTTTAAAAATATTTCCTGATCATTTAATTCCAGGTATGAAGCCTCCTGCAAAAGCTCGATGCTTTTCTGCAAAAGGTATTTTGTGTTTGCAAAAGGAAGCATCTTACCAAGCTTGCTGTAAACACTGTTAAGAGAAATGTTCCCCCCTGCCGCCAGCTCCTGCAGGGAAAAATAAACCTGCTCCAGGGAACAAAAAGCAGGAACTGTTGCCCTCAAAAGCTTCAGATTATCCTGGTAGTCCCGGGGGTTATATATTAAATGCACATGAAGCTCTCCTTTTTTCTTAATGAGCCTGGAAAGGTGGGATAAAAGTTCCTTTAACTTTGTTCCGCTAAGCGGCAAATCATATATAACTACATGTTTCGGAATTCCGGAAATTTCGGAAGGAAAATTTCCCTGGTGGCTGAAATATATTTCCGGCTCTCCGGCAAAAATTTTTTCCAGGTATTGCAACCGTGCCACAGTATTTACAAATATAAGAATTGTTTCACCCAGAGACAAAAGGTTTTTAACATAGCGTAATTTACGGTCAGAGCCTCTTCCATCAATAACAGTGAAATTTTTCCCGCTGTGCTCGTCACAAAAAAAGCAGTCGTATACTTCCAGCTGTAAATTTTCCTTTCCTCTCCACCGATCAAAAGACAGGCTGAAAACCAAATCGACTTCCCGGAAAAGAGTTAATGGAGGAAGCTTTTTTTTGCCGTTAAAACTGATTCCTGAAAAATATTTATTATTTTTTTGTAAGCCAAGTTGAAGGTGTTGCTGCTGATTCCCCACTTCCCTCTTTTTTTCCAGCAACCAGTCTTCACCGTAAAAAACCGGCCGCTGATTTCCAAAACCAAAAGGTTCCAGTGCTTCCAGGGCCCTGACCAGTTCGGGAGTAATTTCTCCGGGCTCAAGCTGGAGATCTGCGCAAAAAACTACCGAAGGGCCTTCTTCTCCAAAAAAATCGCCCGCTAAATCATTTAGTTTCTCCCTGAGAAGGGGAATACATTCCTCTGTTACCGTTAACCCGGCGGCCTGACGGTGCCCCCCGAATCCTAAAAGAAGTGAACTGCATTGGTTTAAAGCGGAAATCAGATCAAAATTGGCGGTACTTCTCCCGGACCCCTTTCCGATCCCCTTTTCCAGGGCAATCAAAATAACGGGAAGGTTATATCGTTCCACCATGCGGCTGGCTACTATACCCAGGACACCGGTGTGCCATCCTTCCCGGGCCAGGAGCAGAAAACTCCTTCTTTCTTTTTCTTTTTCTACAGCTTCTTCCGCCATGGCACATGCCTCCGTTAATACTTTTAGTTCCAGCGCCTGACGGCGATTATTTTCTTTCTGCAGCTCCATGGCTAACCTCGACGCCCTTCCCTCTTCTCCTTCTAAAAGCAAATAAAAAGAACGGGAAGGATCCCCCAAACGCCCGGCTGCATTCAGGCGTGGAGCTATGATGAAAGCAATGTCCTCTGCCGTTAACCTTTTTTTGTTCAATCCTGCCGATTCACAAAGTACCTTTATCCCCGGACGGGGAGTTTTTTCTATTTGCTCTAAACCCTGAGTTACCAGAATACGGTTTTCACCAAGCAGGGGAACTACATCGGCCACCGTGCCGAGGGCGACGAGATCCAGGTAGTTCCAGATTGTGTTCTTATCACCCTTTTGCGTTAACAGGGCCTGTCCCAGTTTAAAGGCTATACCTGCGCCGCAAAGGTCTTTAAAGGGATAAGAACAGTCTGTTCTCAGGGGATTTATTACCGCAGCAGCATCCGGCAGCACCTCCGGGGGCTGGTGGTGATCAGTAATCACGATCTCCATTCCCAGCTCCCGGGCATAGGCCGCTTCCCCTGCATTACTTATACCGCAATCAACCGTTACGATCGTGCCGACACCCTGGCTTTTTAAATAATCGATGGCTCCGCTGTTTAAGCCGTATCCCTCCTGCAAACGGCTGGGAATGTAAAAGGTTACTTCCCCTCCCAACTGCTGCAGCAAGGAGAACAACAGGGCCGTTGATGTAATACCATCCACATCATAATCCCCGTAAACAGCGATACGCCGTCCTGTATGTATGGAATGGAATAATACTTCTACGGCACGGTCCATATCTTTCATGGAAAAAGGGGAATGAAGCCGGGAAAGACTGGGTTTAAGGAATACTTCCCCCTCTTCAACGCTGCTGATTCCCCTGTTAAGTAAAACCTGTGCTACCGGCAGCGGTATATTTAACTCTTTAGCCAGGAAAGCCCGTTTTTCAAAGTCCTGTGGGTACAGCTGCCAGACCTTGTTTGCCCGTTCTTTTTCCAGGGTCATTTTTTTCAAAGTTTTTCCTTCTCCATATAATTGTTGCCGTTTTCATCTTCTTTTTCCTCATATTCCCGGTAAACAGCAGCACTTTCGGAAAGGGGTTCCCTTTCTTCCGGCACTTCTACTTCTCTGCTTGCATTCGCCAGGGTCTCCTGAAGCCGGCCAACCTGAGCCAGAAGAACATCACACTCATTCTGCAGGCTTTGCAGCTTTTCCTGTAAATTCTTCAGGTCATTACGCATGTTACGAAACTGGAGCTTTCCTTTTATATTTCCAAATAAACTGAGAATAAACAAAGTTTTTTATTCAGGAAATTATAAAAAATGCACCGGAGCGAAAATGCGAATTCCACACCAGTATTTCGCTACAAAAGCAATAAATTCCTTCTTTTCCCGGACTCACCTTCTTCCTTCAGGATTTAAACCGCCTGAAAAAACAGACCACCTGCAGTCTGCCCCATAAAGGGCCCGGCAGGTGGAAAAGATGTAGGTATTCAGTATTCAGTAGTCAGAATTCAGAATGCCCCGAGAATCGGAAACGCCCCGGATAGACGATAAACCGCAAGCACGAACAAGTGCGCCTTCTACCATGACTCCTGAGTATTCAGAATTCAGTAGCCAGAATTCAGAATACTTCGAGACGATAAACCGTTCTCATTCTGACTCCTGACTTCTGTTATTTTCGCCGGTTCTCTCATTCTGACTCCTGACTCCTGAGTTACTAGGCAGGCGCTTTTTGTTTTTTGTCTCCCGCCAGTCTCCATAAATACCAAATGGGGCTGGCGATAAAGATAGAAGAATAAGTCCCGGTTATAATTCCTACCAGCAGTGCCAGGGCAAATACCTTGAGGTTCATGCCTCCAACAAAGTAGTTGAAAGCAACAAAAAGCGAAATAAGGACCACCAGGGTAGTAAGAGAAGTATTTATGGAACGAACCAGGCTCTCATTAATACTGTCATTGATGACCTCTTTAACAGTTCTTTTATGATGGTACTTTAGATTTTCCCTGATACGGTCAAAAATTACAATTGTATCGTTAATTGAATAACCGATTATCGTTAAAATAGCGGCAATAAAAGGGCTGTTAATTTCTATTTTAAAGATAGAAAATACTGCCAGCACGATAAAAGCATCGTGCAGCAAAGCCAGAATAGCTGCCAGGGCAAATTTGAATTCAAAGCGCATGGTTATATAAAGAACCATAGCAACTACAGCGATAAGAAGCGCCAAAAACGCTTCCCTCGTTAACTCTTTACCGATGACCGCTCCCACGTTGTCAACCTGCATGACATCTTCGGAGGTCATCTCCGGCCAGCGTTCCCGGAAAGCAGATATTATCTCCCGCCTGACAGGTTCATCCAGGTGCGGGGCTTTAATAATAACTTCCCTTCCCCCAGAGACGCTGTTGCCCCCTACCCTCTGCAGGGGCACGCCCTGCAGCTCAAAGGGAGAAAGAACCTCCCTTACCTCTTCCATGCGAAATTCTTCTGCCAGGCGCAGGTGCAAAATCGTGCCTCCGGTAAAATCAATGCCCAGGTTCAAGCCGTTTAATAAAAGAGATACTATTCCGATTAAAATAATCGCCCCGGATAGGACAAAGGCACTGCGTCTATATTCCATAAAGGGAAAATTGAATTTTATCATTTGTTTACCCCCTTAAAACCCAGGTAAGCGGCATTCTTAATCAGCTGGGAACGCGCTGCCAGGCGAAGTAAATACCGTGTTAAAAAAATTGCCGATATTACACTGGAAAAAATACCGATCAGGAGCACTACGGCGAAACCCCGTACCGGCCCGGTAGTAACTATAAAGAGTACCAGGGCCGCAATAACAGTGGTGACATTGGCATCAAGAATAGCTCGCAGCGCCCGGTTAAAACCGGAATTTATCGCTGTAAAAGTGGTCTTTCCGCCCTGCAGTTCCTCTTTAATGCGTTCAAAAATGAGAATATTGGCATCTACGGCCATACCGATAGAAAGGATCAGACCGGCAATACTGGGAAGGGTTAAAGTGGCGTTTAATCCTGACAGGATAAGAAATACCAGAGCCAGGTAAACTGTCAGGCTTATATCAGCAACCAGCCCGGCAAATTTGTAATAGAAAAGCATAAATAACATTACTACCGCCAATCCGATAATACCGGCAAAAAAGCTTAGTTTAAGGGCATTTTCACCCAGCACCGGCCCCACAGAACGGGTTTCAAGTTCCTCCAGCTCTACAGGAAGAGCACCGGAACGCAGCATAAGGGCAATATTACTGGCCTCCTCAGCCGTTGGTATTCCGGTTATAACCGCGTTTCCATCCCTGATAACGTCCTTCACCGTGGGAGCTGAGATAATGTCTTTATCGAGTAAAATTGCGATAAAATTCCCCAAGTATTTTTCGGTTGCCTCGGCAAATTTTTCCTTCCCTTCAGGGTTAAATTCCAGGGCTACCATCGGTTCGCTATACTTGCCGCGGGTAAAGTAGGCCGTTTTTAAGTCTCCCCCGGTGAGTAAAATATCACCTTCAGGGCTGACAAAAGTTAAAAGAGCTGTTTTACCGATTACTTCCATGGCCTGGGCCTGATCGTCTATTCCCGGCAGCTCAATTCTGATACGCCTTTCTCCTTCACGCTGCAATACGGGCTCCACCACACCCAGTTCGTCAATTCTGTTGCGAATAATCGTCATAGCCCTCTGAATGGCGTCATAATCCATTTCAGCATCTTCAACAGATTTGGCTTCAAAAAGAACGTAAACGCCGCCCTCCAGGTCAAGGCCCTTTTTTAAATACTTTTCCCAGTTAAATAAAAATAAGGCCGAAGCTACTACCAGAAGAAGAGAGATAATAATAAAAATCAGGGGGCTTGTCTTAGTACGCCTTTTCACTTTAATCCTCCTCCTACCTGAGACCATTAATAAACACTTACTATTCAGGTATTCAGAATTCAGTAGTCAGAATTCAGAATACTTCGAGACCATAAACTGTTCTCTCCTTCTGACTCCTGACTCCTGTCTCCTGACTCCTGGGTAGTTACAATAAACACTGACTTTCATATTACCATCTTTCCAGAAGACATACAATGGATGAAAATGGTATTTTCAGAGAAGCTGGGCCTCGTTAATGATCAGGGCAAAACGTGATGTAAGAAAATCTGCAGCGCGACGGCATAAGATCATCCGGCTTAGAAATATTTCAAAGTACTCCATAAGCCTGCTGATACGCGTATCGATCTTGAGCCTTAAAGTAATAATCCTTTTAACGGGGTCCAGTTCCAGTTCGGATTCTTCAACAGCATAATTAACCCGGTCATGTATGTCAAATTTGGCAAAATCCCTGTTGCGAACCCTGGACCTGTGCACATCGGCTTTATCAGCGAGGATTACTGCCGCCGAAATATTGCTCACAGGATGACCGTAGCGTTCATCATGGTTGCCAATAGCAGAAACCACCTCTGCAATTTCCTTCTCCTCCATTCCCAGGTCTTTTAATATATCCATGGCCATCAAAGCACCGATATAATAATGATGACTGCGTTCTACCACATTGCCGATATCATGCATGTACCCTGCAATGGCAGCCAGTTCAGCTTCCCGGGGGTCATAACCCAGGTCCATCAATATCCTGCGAGCCGTAATAGCCACGAGATCGGTATGACGGAAACCGTGTTCCGTAAAACCCAGTACTCCTAAGTTTTCGTTAGCTTTGCGGATATAGGTTATCACGACAGGATTATTCCGGATTTCCCCTGAAGTTAATAGGGTCTGGCGTTTTTTTTCCACTCTTTTACACCTGCTTAAACAGAAAGATTTGGAGTAATTCGCTTTTTTAGTTTTCTTCTCCTGCATTATTTTAATTATCTTTAAAAAAAAAATTATTCCGGCAGGCAAAGCCTTCCAGTTCTAAAAGTTCCTCTTTCCAGTCAAGGCCGGAAGAAATCCCGATAAGATAATGTTTCCATTCCGGCACTTTATTTCACCTCTTTTTCCCGGGGACTTCCAGCAAAGGGGATATGGCGGTAAAAACAACTTCTCTCTCCCGTATGGCAGGCCGGGCCGTTCTGCAGCACTTTAATCAGAAGGGTGTCGGCATCACAGTCATAAAGTATTTCTTTGACAACCTGGGTATGGCCCGATGTTTCACCCTTTTGCCAGAACTTCTGCCTGCTGCGGCTCCAGAAACAGGTGAAACCTGTTTCCAGCGTTTTCTGTAAGGATTCCCTGTTCATGTAGGCTACCATAAGAACTTCACCGTTAAGGTAATCCTGCACAACAGCCGGCAAAAGTTCGTATTTATCAAAGGCAAGTTCATTAAGTTCATCCTTTAAAACCATCAGGTTAAACGCACCTCCAGCCCCTGTTCAGCCAGGTATTTTTTAAGATCCTTTATGGAAAAATGGCGGTAATGAAATACTGAAGCAGCCAGTGCTGCATCTGCTTTTCCCTCTTTCAGAACCCGGGCAAAATGCTCCATCTTTCCCGCGCCTCCGGAAGCGATAACCGGTATATTGACTTTTTCACATACGGCCCTGTTAAGGGGGATATCAAAACCGTCCTGGCCGCCATCAGCATCCATACTGGTTAGTAATATTTCTCCCGCGCCCAGGCTCTCCACCTTTGCAGCCCAGTTAACTGCAGACATCCCCGTTGCCTTCCTGCCGCCATGGGTATAAACTTCCCAGTCCTGCATTTCTTCATTCCAGAGGGCATCAATAGCTACGACAATGCACTGGCTGCCAAAAATCTGGGCTGCATCCTTAACCAGCCCGGGATTTTCAACGGCCGGAGTATTCAAAGAAATTTTGTCTGCTCCTGCTTTAAGGATAGTACGGATCTGCTCAATAGAGCCGATGCCTCCCCCCACAATAAAAGGAATAAAAACTTCGCGGGCTGTCCTCCTGGCCACCTCCACCATGGTTTCTCTTCCCTCGTAAGAGGCCGTGATATCAAGAAACACCAGCTCATCTGCCCCGGATTTGTCATAAAAGCTGGCCAGTTCAACCGGGTCTCCGGCATCTTTCAGATCAACAAATTTAATCCCTTTAACTACCCTGCCTTCTTTAACATCCAAACAGGGAACAATTCTTTTGGCCAACACGTTATCCTCCTCCATAAATCTCAATTATTTGTCTAAAATAAGTATCATTCCTCATATTCCATGATAGCATCTTTTAAGGTAAACCTGCCCGTATAAAGAGCCTGTCCGACAATTACGCCTCTTACGCCCAGCTGCTTTAGTTCCTTTAAAGCATGCAAATCCTGGAGGGAAGAAACTCCACCGGAGGCAATAAGAGGTATCTTCAGGGCCCTTGCCATGGTGCTCAATGCCTCCATATTGGGCCCCTCCAGGGTTCCGTCACGGGAAATATCGGTATAAATAATTTCCTTTACACCAAACTGCTGCATCTCCAGGGCAAGATCCACGGCTTTTTTACCGGAGCCTTCCACCCAACCCCTGACAGCTACAACCCCTTCCCGGGCATCAATACCCACGATAATTCTTTCCCCGTAAAGAGCTGCCAGTTTTTTCACAAGATCCGGTTTTTCCACCGCAGCTGTACCCAGTATAACCCTGGAAACACCAAGATTTAAAGCATTCTTAACAGTTGCCATATCCCTGATGCCGCCTCCGAGCTGTACAGGTATGCCCAGGGAGGAGGCTATTTGCGCGATAACGGATGAATTCACCGGTTTTCCTGCAAAAGCCCCGTCGAGATCTACCA
Organism: Dethiobacter sp.; assembly: GCA_003605065.1. Taxonomy (GTDB): domain Bacteria; phylum Bacillota; class Dethiobacteria; order DTU022; family UBA8154; genus UBA9862. Next base: position 12,876 of record QZJM01000044.1, read on the forward strand.
CATGCAGGCGCCTGGCTCCCTGTGACTGCCATTTAAGAGCCACCTCAACCGGATTAAGGCTGTAGACGGTTTCCTTCTTTCTCTCACCTCTTAACAGGCGAACGCATTTACCCCCATGAAGATCAATCGCCGGTATAACCTGCATCCCTAACCATCCTTCCAAAATTATAAAGTAACCTCAACCCCATTTCACCGCTTTTCTCCGGATGAAACTGCAGTCCATAGACATTTTCCTTCCTTACAGCTGCCGGAAAAACAACTTCATAATTGCTCCGGGCCAAAAGATGCTCCTTCTGTTGGGGAGAGGCATAATAAGAATTGGCAAAATAAAAATGGCTGCCCTCAGGTATTCCTGCAGCAAGGGGTTCCCCACTGCCTGAAAAATATACCCTGTTCCAGCCCATCTGCGGCACTTTGACGCTCTCAGGGAAGCGCACCACTTCTCCCGGTAAAAATCCCAGCCCTTCGAAGCCCGGGTCTTCCTCACTCTGCGGGAAAAACAGCTGCAGCCCAAGGCAGATACCAAGTATAATAGTGCCATCCTTTTGCCGTTCCTTAAGATAATCCACCAAACCCTTACGCCGGAGTTCCACCATGGCACTGCCGAAGGCTCCTACCCCCGGCAGCACTATGGTCCTGTAACGGTTCAAAACGGCAATATCGTCCGTTAATACCGTATTGATCCCCACATAACTAAAACCGTTGCTAACACTAGTGATATTACCCATACCGTAATCAATAATTGCGATCATGCCTTTAACGCCTCCAAAAATATGAAGTATTTTAACACGGAAGAAATATGCTGTCAATAACTGATCAGAGGCAGCAGAGGCAGCAACAATGCCGCATTTATAGCCCATGACAGCATGCTTGGTCACTATACCGCCCGCCCCTATCTCCACATCGTCGGGATGGGCGCCAAATGCCAGTAAATCAACCCCCATTTTCTTCATCCTTTCCCCAGAAATACAAAAAAAAGAAGGGTAAAAAACCTGCAAGTTGGCAATGGGCTTGAACATATCTCCCTTCTCCCAATTAAGCCTTTAAAAATGTTCGTAAAACTTTAAAAACAGGGGTATGGGATCACAGGCTCTCAGGGAAATCCAGTAAATAATATGATCCTTACAATAATAGTAGTTTTCCAAATTTAAACCTTTTACATGATATATTTCCACATTTTGCAGAAAAAATGAACCGAAATGCTGGAAAGTTTCACTTTCTTTCAGGCGCAGGTTTATTTTTTCCATATACTGCCGCGCTTCTACCAGGGAATTCATTTCAAAAACCCAGACAATGGCCTGGTTATCACTGCTGCTGTAATAAGGTATAAAAAGCCTCTTAACAGGGGCTTCACTGCCAAAAATCTGCTGGGAATGCTCCAGGGCCTCTTTACCGGAAACAATCTTATCGATGTAAAGGCTACCTACCTTGGAAGGAAACTGCAAATCTTTTTCTTCTAAAGACTCTTCCCTGAATTCCTGAACTAACGATTCGTCATTAATAATGGAAGAAAAGAGCTGTTCCCCTTCTTTAAAAGAATTGATTGCCGGATAATCAGCAGTGCTCCAGACGATCTTACTTGTTTGCCACAACTTACCCCTGGCAATGGCATAATACTGGCCCAGAAAAAAACCCAGACCTGCCAGGAGAAGAGACATAATAACCACGTACAAGGATTGCCGGTGCAAAGTTCTACCCCCTATGGTATCGGTAGAATATAATATTCTTTTTTCATAAAAAAAACCCTCTATTTTTAGAAAATTTTAAGGATATAATAAAATAAGAGCTTTGACCCTTTTGGGTTACAAAAGCTCTTAATTGGCAAAAACCAGAACGAATACGGGTATCATTTTTTAATAATCATTTATAACCTTCATTTCCGTTCGACAGGTAAAAATGATCATGAAGGGTTTTAATGGCCCGGTGGAGGTCCTGCTGCCTGATAAGCAGAGAAATACTTATGTTGGAATCTCCCGTTTGTTTAATTTCCAAATGTTGTTCATTAAGAGCTTTTACTACCCGGGCCATAACACCGGGAATGTTATGCATGCCGGCACCTACCACCGAAACCTTGGCACAATCCCTTTCCAACTTGTAAGAAACATTCAGTGTCTTTAAGATGTTTTCAACCTTGAAACAATGCTCATCTTTAACAGTAAAGGCTTTCATTAAAGGAAATACACTGATAAGATCAATATTTACCCCGGCTTCTCCAATACTCTGAAAAATTTCCAGTTCTCTGGAGGGATCAGGGTGATCCAATTGAATCAAAAACTGCACCAGGTTTGTATAATGAGCTATTCCTGTGACAGCCCTTCGCCCCCTGGTGCTGTAATTTCCCTCTCTTAAAGAAGACTCGGCAGTAATCAGGGTGCCGGTCCCGGGGTCCTCCGGATTTCTTACGACAACGCAGACATTATTGCGCATCGCCACCTCAACTGCCCGGGGATGTATTACCTTTGCTCCCTCGTAAGCCAGCTGAAATACCTCGCCGTATGTAATTTGCTGGATAACCCTGGCTTCCTTTAGAATTAAAGGATCTGCGGTCATAATACCGGATACATCGGTATATATTTCCACCTTATCTGCATCTAAAGCAGCTCCCAGTATTACCGCCGAGGTATCGCTACCACCCCTGCCCAGGGTGTTAATTTCACCCATTGGATCTGCCCCCTGAAAACCGGTTACCACGGGGACTTCGTTTTGCTGCAAAAGCTCCTTAACCCTTGTTGGCTGGCAATCCACCACCTCTGCTTCACTGTAACAGCCATCTGTAAGAAAACCGGCCTGCGCCCCTGTTAAAGCCCGGGACGGTATTCCCCTGCTGCTAAGGGTGGCAGCCACGACTACGGCAGAAATTATCTCTCCACAAGACATAATCAGGTCAAGATCTCTCAGGGAAAGATCGCTGTATTCCTGCAATGCCAGGGACCTGAGGGTATCGGTGGCATAGGGCTCTCCTTTTCGCCCCATAGCGGAAACAACCAGTACCACCTTGAAACCTTCATCCATAGCTTCTTTGACGCGACGGACAATTAATTCTCTTTTTTCCGGAGTAGTTACAGAAGTCCCTCCAAATTTTTGCACCAGAATTTTCAATATTCCTCACCTCGGGTCTAAAATAGAGCTGAACAACCTTTTAAAAGACACCCAACGCTCACTATGCCGGATTCCCATGCGGAACGGGCGATGCGCTGCACTAGATAAGCAGCTCGGCAATCTGGATAGAATTTGTGGCAGCGCCTTTACGAATGTTATCGGCAACAATCCACAGATTCAAACCGTAAGGGACAGAACGATCGTAACGAAGTCGCCCTACAAAAACCTCATCCTTATCTTCAGTATCGACGGGCATAGGATACAAAAACTCCAAAGGGTTATCCTTAACAATTATCCCGGGGGCCTTCGCCAGAATCTCCCGGGCCTCCTGGGGGGAAAGGGGGGCTTTAAGCTCCACGTTTACAGCTTCCGAGTGGCCATTAAACACCGGCACCCTGACAGTAGTTGCTGTTACCGGCAAATCGGGAAGTCCCATTATCTTACGGGTTTCCCTGATCATTTTCATTTCCTCTTTGGTATAATCATCTTCTTCAAAAACATCGATATGAGGTACCATATTAAAAGCAATTTGATGGTGCCTGGCGGCCCCTTTGTAAGGAATAAACTCTTTTACTACCTCCTTTTTACTTAAAACCGCTGAACTTTGCGCAGCCATTTCATCCACAGCTTCCTTACCGGCACCGGAAACAGACTGGTATGTTGCTACAACTACTCTCTTCAGTCCCGCTGCCAGGTGAAGGGGCTGCAGGACTACAACCATCTGGATAGTGGAACAATTAGGATTGGCAATAATTCCTTTGTGCCTGGAAACAGCATCTGCGTTAACCTCGGGCACAACCAGAGGCACCCCCGGATCCATACGAAAAGCGCTGCTGTTATCCACTACCACAGCACCCCTCTGAACAGCTTCGGGAGCCAGCTGCTGGCTGATATCCCCCCCGGCACTGAAAAACGCAAAATCGATCCCTTCAAAAGATTCGGGCCTGGCTTCTTCGATGGGATAATCCCGTCCATTAATGTTGATTTTTTTATCGGCAGAGCGGGAAGAAGCCAGAAGTTTCCAACCTTTAACGGGAAACTTTCGTTCCAGCAAAATCCTGATAAAAGCCTGGCCCACCATACCTGTAACTCCAACTATGGCAACATTATACCCGGCCATCTAACCACCTCCTTAGTCCTGTCTGTAATCATAATTACTATTCAGGTATTCAGAATTCAGTAGTCAGAATTCAGAATGCCCCGAGAATATGCTTCCAGCAATTTACTAAAAGACGATAAACCGCAAGCACGAACAAGTGCGCCTTCTGCCGTACCAGCAAGTCTTCAAATGTTTTCGCCGGTTCTCTCATTCTGACTCCTGATTCCTGTCTCCTGACTCCGAAGTAGTTACTAATCACAATATTAAACCCTGGAAACAGATGACACTTTCTTCGAAAGCTACCTGAACCTGACGGC
>QZJM01000060.1 GCA_003605065.1 Dethiobacter sp.
CAAGAGAGATGTATTATGGAAAGCTAAATCGGTATAAAACCTGCTAATACAGCCTATTTTTTCGACTGACTTTCCATAGTTAAACACTTTCCATATGATTCATTAAGTTATATCATTAACAACTCGGATTCTAAGATACTTTTCATTGATGCTTCACTTCTCGACCGTCTTGTGATCATTCAGAATGACCTCACGCATCTTGAGAAGATAATATGTCGCGGCCAGGCAAACGAGGCGATTGCGAATTCTCTGCCTGTTCCCGTAATGTCTATGGATGAATTCTTTAAGTGCCCGAGCGATCCGGTGAAAGCGGATGTGCGCAAGACGGACCCACTGGGAATTCTTTATACTTCAGGGACTACGGGACTCTCAAAGGGGGTTGTTCTCTGTCACAACGCCTTCATACACCTTGCGAGATTGATTGCCGGCTTCCGCCAATTGGGTCCCCAGGACATCCTTTACACATTCCTGCCGCTGTTTCATGGGAATGCCCAGATGCTGTCAGTCATGAATGCAGTTGTGGCCGATGCACAGCTCGTGCTGAGAGACCGGTTCAGCGCTTCTACATTCTGGGATGAGATTCGTCAGTACGGCGCTACCCAGTTCAACTACCTTGGGGCAGTGATGACGATTCTCAGCAAGCAACCTCCACGCGAGAATGATGCGGACAATCCGGTGAGAATATGCATCGGAGCGGCCTGTCCGCCTGATGTAATGAAACATATGGAGGAGCGCTTTGGTCTGATTTGTCTTGAGGGTTACGGCCTAACCGAGGCGGGAATTTTTATGCACTGGACTGTGAATGACAGGAAACTGGGGTCCTGCGGCAAGATTGTCGAAGAGTACTACGAAGCGATGCTGGTAGATGATGAGGACAACGAGGTGCCCGTCGGTCAGACGGGCGAGATCGTAGTAAGGCCCAAGGCACCCTTTATCATGATGTCGGAATATTACAAAATGCCGGAGAAAACGCTCGAATCGTACCGGAACCTCTGGTTTCATACGGGCGATTGGGCACGCAAGGATGAGGAAGGATACTTCTACTTTGTGGATCGCAAAAAGGATGCACTGAGGCGTCGGGGCGAGAACATTTCCTCTTTTGAAGTGGAGAAGGTTATCAACTCAAATCCGAAAGTTCTTGAATCTGCGGTCTTTGCCGTCCCTTCAGAACTAGGTGAAGATGAAGTGAAAGCCAATGTCGTTCTGAAGCCCGGCGAAACTTTATCTCCAGAGGAATTAATCAAATACTGCAACGAGAGGATGGCCTATTTTGCCGTCCCAAGGTATTTGGAGTTTGTTGCCGAACTCCCGAAAACACCGACTGCCCGGGTAGAGAAATATCGCCTGCGGGAGGCCGGCATTACGGAAAATACCTGGGATCGGGAAAAAGCAAGCATCAAACTTACTCGCTAGTGTATGCGGACCTCAAAAGCAAAGGAGAATTACAACAGCATGAATAAAATAAATTTTATCGATCAAACAATACGACTTGCTCAACAGGGTCTGTGGGGTTTTATGATGAGGACCGATCATATTGAGCCTATTGCGGAGGTCATGGATCAGGTTGGATATAAGGAAATTGGAACTGTGGGCGCCAATGGATTTGTCGTGCAGGTCCGGAATCTGAATGAAGATCCCTGGGAGAGGGTCCGCTATCTTTCCAGGGTAATGACAAAAACGCCTCTTCGCGGGTCTTACCATATCTGGGGACTTGCCGATTTCGAACAGACAACCCCGCGAGATATCATAGCCCTTTGGATCAAGCGGTCAATTGCCAACGGGATCAAAGGTTTTTGGATTTGCGATTACCAGACCGATATGGAGAAATTCGTTTACTTCGCCCGCATCGCCAAGGCTGAGGGCGCCAGGGTGGTGGTGTCCCTGGTGTATGCCTCCAGTCCTGTTCATACTAATGAGCACTGGGCGCGCAAAGCCCGACTGATAGCGCAGGCGAAGGATTGTGTCGATGCCATCCAGATAGGGGATCCGGGAGGGGTCTTAACGTCGGAAAACACCCGGGAGTTCATAACCACGGTTCAACGGAATTGTGATGGTATACCCCTTGAGTTCCAGGCTCAGTGTAATTCGGGACTTGCTCCTCTAACTTATCTCGAAGCTATTAAAGCAGGCGTCACAACAGTGCATACTGCAGTGGCGCCGCTCGCCAACGGCACTTCCATGCCGTCCACAGAGAGTATTTTAAAGAATGCCAAGCGTTTGGGTTTTACCTCAGACCTTGATGAGGATGCCCTCGCGGCTCAGTCGGCACATTTTCGAAAGATTGCTGAACAAGAGGGGCTGCCCATCGGAGTCCCCATGGAATACGACCTTTATTATTTTGAGCATCAGGTGCCCGGAGGCATGATGACGAATCTCACGCGACAGCTCAGAGAGGTGCGGATGGAACATAGGCTGGACGAAGTTCTGGATGAGGTCGTTCGGGTCCGCAAGGATTTCGGGTATCCCGTGATGGCCACTCCTTATTCACAGATCGTAGGGTCGCAGGCTGTATTCAATGTTGTCTCAGGTGAGAGGTATAAACAGATAACTGATGCGACTATCAGCTACGTCCTGGGGTACTACGGAGAGCCTGCCGGTCCCGTAGACCAGGACCTCAAGGACAAAGTAATGAGTTTTCCCAGGACCAAAGCATTTATCAATTGGCAGCCCGATAGCTACCTAAAATCCGTTGAAGAGGTGCGTAAAGAAGTCGGCCCGGATCTTTCCGATGACGAACTTCTGCTCAGGGTCCTGATTCCAGGAAGATCTATTAATAGTGGTGAGCCTAAGAAGAAAGCCGGTGCGCCTCTGGCGAAACCTGCAACGTCCGGCAACTCCTTTATAGACTTCCCCATGAAATTCAGCGTGGATGTGGATGGGGAGATCTTTAATGTTAAGATCCTGCCCGCTACGGATGGAACCCTTGAGGCAGATAGATCGGAAGATGAGAAGACGAAAAAGAAGCCAAAAGAAGCGCCTCGGGGTGCCGTACTCTCAGGGGTGGCAGGTTTGATACTTTCTTTTGAAGTAAAGGTGGGTGACAGGGTAAATGCGGGGGATCAGGTTGCAACAATCGAGGCAATGAAAATGAGGATGTATATCAGCTGTCCACATGACGGAGTGGTAAAAGAGATTTGCGCCCAGGAAGGTGAGATTGTCGAAGCTGGAGTTCTTTTGATGGTGGTGGAATAATATGGCCGATAAGATGATAAAAAAGATTCTTATAGCCAATCGTGGAGAAATTGCCGTCCGTGTCATGCGGGCGTGCCGGGAAATGGACATTTCATTTGTTGCTGTATATTCTGAGGCAGACAAGGACGCGATATTTGTCAAATACGCTGATGAAACGTATCTGCTCGGCCCGGCGCCGGCAACCCAGAGTTATTTGAACATAGAAAAAGTAATTAAGGCGTCAAAGGAATGCGGAGCGGATGCGATTCATCCCGGGTACGGTTTCCTAGCCGAAAACCCTAAATTTGCCTATGCATGTGAACAGGAGGGGATAAAATTCATCGGACCATCGAGTAGAGTGCTTGAACTTATGGGAGATAAAGTAACTGCCCGGCGGGAGATGATAAAAGCAGGCGTCCCTGTGGTGCCCGGTACTAATGAATGCGTGGCTGAGTTTAAAGAAGCAAAGAGCATAGCTGATGAGATTGGATACCCGGTAATCATCAAACCATCCGGCGGTGGAGGTGGGATAGGGATGAGCGTTGTCGCAAATGAAGGGGAGCTGGCAAAGGCTCTGGAGTCGACACAGGCCATTGCCACCACCACCTTCGGTCTATGCGACGTTTACATCGAGAAATACCTGCCTAATCCCCGTCATATAGAGTTTCAGGTACTTGGAGATTCTCATGGGAATGTCATTCACTTGGGAGAGAGGGAATGTTCGATCCAGCGGCGACATCAGAAGTTGATCGAGGAATCACCATCGCCGGCTATTACTGCCAGGATGAGGGCCCAAATGGGAGAGGTTGCAGCGAACGCCGCTCGCTATGTGGGCTATGAAGGGGCAGGAACGGTAGAGTTCCTTTTCTCTGACGGAAAGTTTTATTTCCTTGAGGTGAATGCCCGTGTCCAGGTGGAGCACCCCGTGACCGAGATAGTGACAGGAATGGATATTGTAAAAGAGCAGATAAGGATTGCATCAGGACTTCCCCTTAGCATTAAACAGAAGGAGGTTAAGTTAAACGGAAGCGCGATTGAGTGCCGAATCAATGCAGAAGATCCCTTGAACGATTTTGTCCCTACACCAGGCAAAATCAAGAGCTACCATCCTCCGGGCGGTATCGGAGTTCGGGTGGACAGCGGGGTATATGCCTCTTACACGATACCGTCCTTCTACGACCCAATGATATCTAAGCTCATTGTCTGGGGCAGGAATCGGAATGAGGCGATTGCGAGGATGCAGCGGGCCCTCTACGAATACATTATTTTCGGGGTTAAAAGCAATATTCCGTTTCATAAGGCGGTCATGGAAAACGAGCGCTTTGTTAAGGGTGAACTTGGAACCCATTTTATCGAAAGCGAGACCGCCCTGCTCGATGATATGAAGAGAATTATGGAACGGGAGAAACCCTTAGAAGAAAAGCTGCCCCAGCTATTTGAGGAAAGAAAGAGAATCGCCGCTATTGCTTCTGTAGCTGCCGTAACCCGGATGCATCGTGACACACAGAGGTAAACTCAATGCTTTATATGGACGAAAGCATATAAGGGGGAGTGTAATGATGAAGAGAATACACCATGTAGGCATAGTTGTGGGCAAACTGGAAGAGGCATTAGATCTGTACGTCAACACTCTGGGGTTCAGACAATCCGATGTGCTTATACCGGATAAGGGAGAAAAGTTCAAGTCTGTGATGGTTTCACTGGACGGGCTTACGATTGAACTGATTGAACCGATGGACCTGCAGGGCAGTATGCAAAGGTTCCTGGAGACAAGGGGTGAAGGGTTACACCATTTTTCCATTGAAGTGGAGGATCTCAGGCAGAAAATTGATGAATTAGCCGCGAAGGGGATGAAGTTTATAATGAAGGAACCCGAAAGGGTTGGAGAAACACTGGTGACTTTTGTGCATCCAAAAGCTACGCGTGGGGTGCTTATAGAGTTGTTGCAAAAGGTTTAGTTCTACATAAAACAACTAGACTGCAACGGTGGATGGTAGCAGCGGTATATGTAAATATATTAATAACCATGAGAGGAGATAATGATGGAGACTTTTGATGTTATTATCGTTGGAGCCGGACCGAATGGTCTTTTATGTGGTGCGTACCTGGCAAAAGCGGGACTTAAGGTTCTACTTTTGGAAAAGAGGCATGAAATAGGCGGTGGCCTTATCACGGAGGAAGTTACAGTTCCTAATTTTCTTCATGATACCCATGCCATTTATATGGCGATGATTGATTATGCCCCTGCGATCAAGGATCTGCAACTTGCAGATAATATCAAATGGATCAGTCCTGAACCGGTTATGAGCATGCACTTCTCCGACGGCCGGGTATTGAGTATTTATCCTGATTATGAGCGTACGAGCAAATCGCTTGCACAGTTTTCCGCCAAGGATGCCAAGGCCTACTTGGAGATCGGTCCCAGATTTGCCGAACTGATGGATAAATTTCTGGCGCCGGCGACATACAAGCCGCCGATTCCTACTTTTGAGACGGTCATAAAAATGGAATCTCATGAGATTGGTAGGGAAATCACTGAGTATTCGGGGAGGACCCCGAAAGATATTGTCTTCAGCCTCTTCGAGAGTGAGCAGGCTCGAGCCCTATTTCTTTACGCAGCCTGTATGTGGGGGCTGGACCCTGAAATTGAAGGGGTGAGCTACCTTGTTCCCCTGCTTATTAATCGTGCCAGTCAGTATCGCCTCACCATAGGGGGTGCTCACAGGCTTGCTCACTGGATGTACAAGGCTATCTATAAAGCGGGAGGAAGGGCATGGACCAGTCAGAGGATCAAAAGAATTATCATGGAAGATGGTAAGGCGACAGGTGTAGAACTGATTGATGGCGAGATTTTAAAGTCGAAAATTGTCGTAAGTAGCGTGGATCCTTACCAGACCTTTTTCAAATATGTGGGAGAACAGCACCTTGAACCTGATTTTGTGACCCGCCTCAACGATTATGAGTGGGAGTCAAGTTCTCATTTTGTCTATCATATGGCACTGAACGAGGCTCCTCAATTTAAGCATTCCGAGAAATACCCTGATTTGTACAAGACCTTTATACACGTGGTGGGTTTTGATACCGCACAGGAATTATTGGATCACTGGAAAAATGTAAAAGAGGGGGAGCTCCATCAGACTGGCTTTAACTGCTGTTTTCCGTCCATCCATGACCCTGTAGTAGCCCCCAAGGGCAAGCATACAGGCCTAATGTCACAGCATGCTCCATACGGCATAAAGGGCGGGGATGCCGATAGCTGGTACAGAGAGAGAGAGATTCATGGCGAACGTTGTGTCAATGTCCTTGAGAAATTCGTTCCCAATATCCGTAACATTATGTTGCGGCACTATATCACTACTCCTCTTGATATTGAAAACAAACTATGGGATATGGGGAAAGGCTCCATTAAGCAGGGGGCTTATCTACCGCTTCAGATGGGATATCTGCGTCCCAACGAATATTGTTCCCAATATGCTACGCCCGTACCCGGCCTTTATATGTGCGGCGCTTCGGTTTATCCGGGCGGGTTAGTTACGTTGGGCGCCGGTTATAATGCTGCCGGTAGGATTGTAGAAGATCTGGGCATTACGCCTTGGTGGCCAAAACCACAGATAGTGGCCAATGCAGAGGAGCTGGGGTTGCTTTAGAATGCAAAAACAGCGTCCGGCATCTGACCAAGCGACCAAAAAAGACAAAACATTTTTAAGGAGGATATATTAAATGGCAGATAAAAGTTACGATGCTGTTATCGTCGGTGGTGGTCATCATGGCTTAGTCACTGGTTGTTACCTTGCACGCAACGGGATGAGCGTGGGTGTTTTTGAACGCAGGTATGAAATAGGTGGGGGCGCAGCCAGTGAGGACCTTCCCTTGTCCGGGTGGGTCAGGGATACTCATGCACATTTCATTCGTTTTTTCACCTCGCCGGCGTACCATGATTTTAAGCTATATGAGAAAGGGCTCAAGCTCATTTTTCCGCCAGGAGCAAGCAATTCCTGCTTGTGGCCGGACGGGACGGCAATTGCTATGAAGGCGCTTTATGATGTTAAAGCAGATACAACCCAATGGCCCTATCTACCGGAGAATCTTGAATATAATGCAAAGCAGGTTGCCGCCTTTTCTCAGAAGGACGCCGAAACCTGTTATGAACTGGCCCAAAAGTATCACAATGTGTGGAAGCACTATGTTGACGAATGGCATCTAAATCCGCCTCCCCCGCAGGGAGAAAAGGATATTGATGAGCTTTTGATAGAAAGAGGACTGGTGAATCCTGCATGGGCCACTATGGATACAGGCTCGGTGGCATACGATATTTTTGAGAGTCCTCAGTTGCGCGAGTATTATATGCGTTTGGCGCAGGGACATACGGGGATTTATCCGAGCCAGCCTCAGCATCTTATGATAACCCTGCACACGCTCGGTTCTATGCTTGGGGGGCTGCCGATCTCCATCTCAGCAGGTGGAACACACAATATAGCCCATGCGCTCCAAAGGGCTTTAATGGAAGAAGGCGGAGATTTTTTTGTCCTTTCAGAAGTGGAGAAAATCATCATTAAAGGCGGGCGGGCTACCGGTATCAAGTTGGCGGATGGAACGGAGATCGAGGCGAAGAAGTTGGTGGTGTGCGATACCAACGTGTATCAGGTTGTCAACAAACTTATAGGACATGAGAATACGCCTGCGGAGATTGTTAATAAGGTGAAGAAGGTGCATTCGGATATGGGGGCATGGTGGTTCTGGGCCTGTTACCACCAATTGCCTCAATATAAACATCAAGCCACCCATCCGGACTGCCTCACACAAAGGCAGTATATGATGCCGCTTAAGCCGGACTGGTTCCGCTATGAGCAATACGAGGAGTTCAAAAGAGGTCAGCTTCCAAAGTACATTTATTTTCACATAAGTCACCCTTCGTACTTTGATCCGAGATATGCTCCCGAGGGGAAGCATAGCAGTGTGGTGGAATTTTATGGTCCGCCTGTTTCATATGTGGGAGTGGAATGGTATGACACGTGCGACCCGGCAGTAATTGAGCGGTGTATTGAACAGTGGCAGTGGTACGCTCCAAATATGACAAAAGATAACTTCATAGCCTGGCACAATACGAGTGTCCGTGACATGGCTGAGAAACTTATAGATATGCCGAACGGTTGCTGGACGCAAATAGATATGACAAACGATCAGATGGGCCAACGTCGCCCCATACCGGAGTATTCACGATATAAAACCCACATTGAGAACGTGTATATGTGTTCATCTACGATGCACCCCGGAGGAGCGTTACACGGTTTCTGCGGTTACAACGCATATAAGCGTATCGCCGAGGATTACGGGTTGGAGAAGGTCTGGGAGACGGCAGGGAGACCGTTTTAGAAATATTACTTGTGACTCAAGGTCCTTCCAATGCCCTGGCCCTGTATGGTAACAATAATGTTTCATTTCAGGGTCAGGGCTATGAAACATGACAATTAAAAAGGGGTGGCTCAGGTGAAAAAGACAATTGTTCTGATCGCATCAATGGATACTAAATCGGAAGAATCAAAGTTTGTAAAGGATCTATTAGAAGACAAAGGCTTCAAAGTTGTTACTGTGGATTTGGGTACCGGACTGAGAGGCAGGCCGATCTTTGCCTCTGACTATCCTGCTGAGGAGGTAGCAGGGGCAGCGGGCACAACCATTGCAGAGGTATTGGCTATGGGTAAGGGTACGCAGGATGACACTGCCTTCATGGGAAGGATGATTGAAGGGGCGTCGATTATCGTGAGTAGACTGTACGGCGAGGACAAATTGCATGGGATCTTGTCCTTAGGGGGAACTGCAGGCACCCATATGGCAACGGCCGTTATGCGGTCACTGCCTTTTGGCATTCCAAAGGTTATGGTCTCTACTGCGGCCTCAGGAGATGTGCGAAACTGGGTTGGCACGAAAGATATTGTTATGATACCTTCTATTGCGGACATTGTCGGGCTCAATTGGATTACAAAAGGTTCGTTACGCAAAGCAGCAGGCGCTGTAGGCGGAATGGTCCTGGCCGAAGAGGAACCCAGGTCCGAGAAGCCGCTTATCGCGATTACTACATTAGGCGGCACAACAGTAACTGCCATGAGATTCAAGAAAAGGCTGGAGGAGAAAGGGTTTGAGGTGGTTGTTTTCCATGCCATAGGAATCGGCGGCAAGACCATGGAGGAGCTAATCAGTGAAGGAAGAATCCAGGGAGTCTTTGATATGTCAACCAATGAGGTCATTGATCATCTGTATGGCGGGATGACTGACGGAGGGCCCAACCGACTTGAAATGGCAGGGAAAATGGGTTTGCCTTATCTGGTTGCACCAGGCAACCTGGATCATCTTATATACAATTCCAAGGAGAGAATCCCGGAGCAATTCAGGGATAGGAAAGTTTTTTCTCACGGCACCAGTATACATATTATACGGAGCAGAAAAACAGAGATGGAAAAACTTGGAAACACAATAGCAGAGAAGCTGAATAGGGCAAAAGGTCCAACAAGTGTTATCTTTCCCTTGAGAGGTTTTTCTTTTGCCAATATTCACGTAGACAGAGAAGAGTTTGATGATCCCGAGTCGGATTACCTCCTCCTCGATACCTTAAAGAAGAACCTGCGTTCAAATATCAAGGTGATTGAGTGTGACCTGCATATCAATGACGAGGAGTTTGCTTATCAAGCGGCTGAAATTTATATGAATCTATATGCGGAAAAAGGGAAGTGAGTCAGAGATGGGGTAATGTGAATTTTTTGGCGGGCACAACCGATCTGAGGGTCTTAGGCGATGCGTTTTGCAGAGAGTTACGATTGTAGCGGTATTGATGTTTGCATCCACGATTACGGTATCAGTGGATTTAATAAAAAAGGGGGTGGTTGGTATGTAGTAGGTATATGATAAAAGGCAGGTAGTTTGAATCTTGAGAAGTAGAAGTTTGTATAGCAAATCAAATAAGGGGGTGTTGTAATGTCAATTAGTGAGAGAATATTGCCAATTGTTCCTTTTGAGTTCAATGAGGAGATTGACCTCGAAGGACATGAGGCCATGTTTCTTGACACGCTTCACACGCTGGAATCTCCGGATTTCTTTCTGTCGACCTACAGTGAGGCGAATACACAGGGTATGATCTGGGGGGCCGAGAAGCTGCCGCTTCCTGCCAGTAAAGGCTCAGAGTGGAGAAATATCAATTTTGTCAAAATACTCATTTGCCCGATAGTCGTGACGTCTCAGGATGAGATAGCCGAGCGCCAGGAGAGGCTTACCGAGAATCTGTTTTCCCTCATTGAAAATTTTGACACGATGTGGGGTGGATATAAGTCGGAGCTTTTAGAGCTGTACCGGCCGTACAAAGAGTTTGACGTGGGAAAGGCAAGTTCCATAGAATTGGCGAGAAAGCTGTCCCCTCTGAAGCCTGTAGTGAACAGGATGAGTGAGGTACATTTCTATATGATGTACGTATCCTTCTATCTCTTCATGCTCTTTGAGGATCTGTGTCAGGAGCTATTCGGCATAGATGCTACCCATCCTGACTTTCAAGCGATGATCACAGGGTATGACAACAAGTCTTTTCAATGTGAGAAGAACCTTTGGCTTCTTGCGCAGAGGGTTTTTGAACTAAAGCTGGAAAAGGATTTCGAATTACCGAGTGATCAGATAGCCGAGAGAATGAAGGAGACGTTTAACGGCAGGACATGGTTAAACAGCCTGAGGGATTTCATTGAGGAGTTCGGGTGGAGAAACGAGAGGCTGTGGACCCCGGCAGCGCCGAGCTGGCGGGATGATCCAAAGTATGTTATCGACAGGGTCAAGGTCTATATGAAGGTGGACCAGGATAGTCCTATAGTAGAAAGGCTGAAGAACCTGACAGAGCGGCGTGAAAAGAAGATAGCAGAGTATCTGCCAAAGGTGCCGGACGATAGGAAGGAAATATTTAACCTTTTACTTAAAGGGGCGCAGTACTCCAGTATATACGGAGAGGAGCACGATCTCTATTGTGAAATGCAGACCGACGCTCTGATGCGTATGTATCTTGTGGCCCTTGGCAAAAGGTTTGTCGAAGCCGGGACCATAAATGAAGTCGATGACATCTTCCAGTTGACGTTAGATGAGTGCCGGATGATAGGCATGTATCCTGCAAAATACAAGCTCCAGTCCCTCGTCGCAGCAAGGAAGGAGAAGGGTAAGGCTGATGCGAAAGAAGTGGTGCCCAATATATACAGCAAGAAAATGAATGAAGAGGAAGCCTTTGGATGGATGATGAGCGCCCGCGAGCCTATCTTTATGAAAGTGGTCGTAGGGGAGCTGCCGAAGCCTAAGCCCGAATTGAAGGCCGATCTTATAGGTGTAGGCGGGGCATCCGGTGTGGCTGAGGGGCCTGCGCGCCTCATATCGTCCGTTGAGGAACTTAATACGGTTCAGCCCGGTGAAATACTCGTGGCATTGACCACGTCTATTACATGGACGCCGTTATTCAGCTTGGTAAAAGGGGCGGTCCTGGACAGAGGAGGCACGCTTTCACATGCTGCCGTTGTTTGTCGCGAGTATGGAATACCCTGTGTTCTTAATACGTTTCAGGCTACGGCAAAAATTAAAAACGGACAGATGATACGGGTGGACGGTAATGAGGGCGCCGTTTATTTTCTGGACTAACAAGGGCAAAAAAGATCTCTTGAACAAGTTCATGAAGCAACCGGTCGGGGCCGGCCAATAGGAGAGGGATGTATGAGGTGAAACAGGTCT
Source organism: Dethiobacter sp. (assembly GCA_003605065.1). Taxonomy (GTDB): domain Bacteria; phylum Bacillota; class Dethiobacteria; order DTU022; family UBA8154; genus UBA9862. Next base: position 11,914 of record QZJM01000060.1, read on the forward strand.
TTTGGTTTAATGAAATAGGACAGGAAGATAAAGGCATAGTTGGGAAGAAATGTGCCAATCTGGGCGAGATGACCAGGTTAAAGATGCCCGTGCCACTTGGTTTTGCTGTCTCGGTAACTGCTCATGAGCGTTTCCTCGCGGAGACGGGGGCGCGTCAAGAGATTGAAAAATTGTTGAATGAGGCGGGCGACCTCAGGGATTACAAGCTGTCAAACGAGGTGAGCACGAAAATACGAGAAATAATAGAGGGCAAAGAGATACCGTCAGACCTGACTCAGGTTATCGAATCACATTATGAGGAACTGTGTTTACAACGCGGCTGTGAATTGGCAGTCTCGGTCAGGTCCGCGGGGATCGTAAGCCATCCCGGAATGTATGAGACCTACCTTAATATCAGCGGCAGACAACAGGTGCTGCGCATGGTCAAGAAGGTATGGGCAAGCATCTTCAATCACAGGACGATATGTGCGGCAGTCCAGCACGGATTGCCTGTAGGGGAGTCTCCGTGCATAGGTGTGGCGGTGGTAGAAATGGTGAATGTGCGCAGTGCCGGTGTTTGCTTTACCGTCCACCCGGTAACAGGGGACCCACGCAGGGCGGTTATTGAATCCAACTGGGGACTGGGTGAAAGTGTAGTCAGCGGACAGGTCAGTGTAGACAGCTATGTTGTTGACAAAGAAACTTTAAACATCATTGAAATGGTTCTGGGGCAGAAAGAGTTTCAAATAGTGCCGAGAGGGGGTGGGGTAGCGGAAGAAGAGCTATCTTCAGAGAAAAGGAGTAGTTATTCACTGAACAACGAGGAAGCGGCGGAGATAGTGAAATTGGGCAAGTCTCTGGAATCACATTTTAACGCACCCCAGGATTTGGAGTTCGCTATTGATGCGGGCAGACCATTTCCTCATAATGTCTTACTGCTGCAGACTCGGGACGTGGTAGGCGTGAAGGTTCAGGACGAAAAAACGTCGGTGGAAAGATTAAAGGCGGAACTGGCAAAAAGATTGAAACGGGTCATATAAAATGACTCCCCATAAGGGTGGTCAAGGAAGCACTGTTCGCTTATAAAGAGGGTTTTACAAAAAACTTAAATAAGGGGGTAAATATTATGGAACAACAACCGCAACAAGCACCACAACAGCCACAAGGTTGGGCCAATCCGGGTCCATGGTCCTTGTTCGCGATAGCAGTTCTAACAGGCTGTGCCGGCTTTTTCAACGCCGGGTTCCTACCGCCTACGACTGCTCCACTCCTGGTAGGAATTCTGGTGGCTAGTGTGATACCGCAGTTTGTTAGCGGCCTTATTAATTTCAAAAGAGGCGAGATTTTAATAGGTACGTTAAATGGGCTTTTTGGAACGGTGGCGACAATCGGTATAGCTGTTACCACATGGATGTTGATTACAGCTCCAACGCCGGGGGCTGTTACGCCTGAAATTATGGGCGTGTTTTATATTATCTTATTCCTGGCTATGGAGATTGCTGCTATCGGCTTTGGTCGTATGAGCTGGTTCATCATGTTGGGGATAGCTGAAGTGGGAGTAGCTTTCTTATGTTTTGGATTAGGGATGCTTGTCTTAGGCGGCTGGCTACTCATCATTTTCTCTGCCTTCTCACTGTATCTTGCTACAGCCATCTTTTGGGCGGAAATCTTCCAGAAACCGATATTGCCTTTGGGACGACCGGTATTTAAGTAACTAAAGTTTTGTACTTTTCTTGCAAATACTTACTAATTATCCATAAAGCCTGCGGCAGACATTTTCAGCGCTTGCACCCTGCTGAAACTTATCATACAACCAGTATATAAAGCTTACCAATGAACTATCCTATCCCTGGCGACAGACATCACACAGGTTGGGAGGAGAATGGTCCGGCTCTTTAAGTGCAAGGAGGCCGAGGTGGTTTACCGCTTAACAGGTTCCAGGTACAGATTTGAAGTTAGCAATGATTTCTGCAGCAAGGTCTATTTTGGATTTAAATTTTATTCCTTGTTCCTGGCATGTTTTTTGAGACTGGTAAATAACACCTGGACCGGATAGGCAAAACCAGCAATTACGTATAAGGCGGTGACATAACAGTGTGCCCATATGGTGCGTCCTTCAGTATGCGAGTAATGCCAGCCAAGCCCGGCCATCTTTTTGCCGGTCTTCTCTACCATGGTGTCGTCAATGACCAGATAGCCGGTAATGGAGGCTTTGGTCAAAGCACGAAAAGAGGTAGGAAGAACAGCTGCGATCTGCTCACAGACCCACTGCCAGCGCACCCTATTAGGCCACTGCACCTTCCAGGGAGCCCGGTTGATAAAACGGTTAATATTGCTCTGGTCCCTTTCCCAAAGGTGTTTCTTTACCTGGCTCAATTGCTGTATGGTATGAGACCCAACCCACAGTACCATGGTTGTAACCAGGTTCCAAAAGTGATGCTGCTGGGGCCGAGTAAGGTAAAAAGTAAGTCGCGACATCAACTGTTCAAATTGATTTTGCCAACTCTTGTCAAAACCTTGATTAAGCTTTATACTGGTTTTATAAGGGAACATGGTCCTCGCCTTCCTGAAAAGTTTTATCTCTCAACTTTACTTTTCGAGGCGACGGGCCGTGTTTCCTTTTATTTATGGTATTACCGTTGTATTGTAACTATTAGTACATGAGGAGGACTACTAATGAATAGTGAATTGAAACCGGTAATGGAGGGGATTTTCGATGCAGGAGCCTCTCCCCGATTAATAGGGGCGATATGTTCAAAGTGTAATCAAAAGTTTTTTCCAAAACCGATGGTCTGTCCCCACTGCTTAGGGGAAGTAGAGGATGTTAAACTCTCCCCAGAAGGAAAGCTCTACACGTATGCGGTATTGCGGACAAAGGCACCTTACGGCCTGCCACAACCATATGCGGTGGGTTGGGTCGATCTTGAGGACGATGGTTTACGGATATTCAGCCTGCTCGACCCGGAAAAAATATCTGAACTAGATTTTGGAAAGCAGGTTACGCTCCGGGTTGGAGCAATAGGTGTCGATAATAACGGCCAACCCTGCTTGCGGTACTACTTCACGACCAAAAAAAAAGGATGTGACTAATAATGCGAGCGGTAGATATCATTGGTGTAGGGATCACTAAATTTGGAAAGTACATTGAGAAATCCCTGGTGGAACTGGGTGGTAGGGTTGCCATTGAAGCTATCAAGGATGCCGGGATCAAACCATCTCAGATCAATGCTGGCTTCTTCGCCAATATGCAGGCGGGCAGTCTTTTTTCGGACTTTACCATAGGTCAAAACGTATTCTGGCAGGCTGGAATCAATCGCGTTCCGGTGTTTAATGTTGAAAACGCCTGTACCTCTGGTTCGTCTGCGTTCAATCTGGCCTGGATGGGCGTTGCATCAGGAGCGTATGACATGGCCATGGTTTTGGGAGCGGAGAAGTTGAATGTACCAAATCTTGGCCTGATGCAATCCGGTACAACGGAGCTTGACACTTTGGAGGGTATGGTTGTGCCTGTTTCCTTTGCTATGCGCGCCAATCTGCACATGGCAACTTACGGCACGACGAAAGAGCAGTTGGCAATGGTTGCTGTTAAAAACCGGCGTCATGCCGGCCTGAATCCGTTGGCCCAGTTCAGGGATCCAATAACTGTAGAAGATGTGCTTAATGCTCCGATGATAGCAGACCCCCTGACACGTTTGAGTTGTTGTCCTAATGCTGACGGAGCAGCGGCCGTAGTGCTGTGCGCCTCTGAACTGTCCAGGCGCTATACGTCCCGCCCCGTACGCGTTGCGGCGTCGGTACTGGTGACAGGGAGCTATCAAAATCCGTGCAATTTGGCCCAATGGGACGCAGATAAACGTGCCAGCAGCATGGCTTACGAAAAGGCTGGACTGGGGCCGGAAGACCTAGATGTTGTCGAATGTCACGATGCTTTTACTATTTCTGAGATATTGCACTACGAGGGGATTGGGTTATGCCCAGAGGGTGAGGGTGGCAGATTCGTAGAATCAGGAGCGACAAGTCTTGGTGGAAAAATACCTGTAAATCTCTCCGGGGGGTTGCTCTCGAAAGGACATCCTATAGGTGCTACAGCTGTGGCGCAGATCATAGAAGGTGTCCGCCAACTTCGAGGAGAGGCCGGCAGCTTACAAGTGGAGGGCGCAAAAGTATTTTTGGCGGAATGTATGGGAGCCGACAAGGCTGGGGATGTTAAGACTTGCACTGTAAATATCCTTATAAATTGAAACTTTTTTTGATTACGATGGTGTGTCAGTCGTAAACCACTATTGAAGTGCAGTTGATTATGACAAAAAAACATCCGCTATAAAAAAAACAGCCGGGATCTTGAAGAAGTTGCAGAAGGAATCAGGGCACTCCGAATGAGAGCGATGTTTGAGGATACATTTTCACTATAACATCTTTATAAGAGGTGCTTCATGATTTTAACACCTTATTGCATAGTCTGTTGCTTGAGAGTAAACTATGAAGTAACCCAGTTAATAACGGAAGATGAAAGGATTTTAGAAAAAGTCCTGCTTAAGACAATGGAAACTCTTAAGACTGCTGTCCTTAAAAAGACAGGAACCTTCCTCGTTGCCATAAAAAGTATGGAAATTATAGAGGAAGTTACTGGAAATAGCGACCCCTGTAAAGATTTTAAGAGAAGAAGCACTCAAATTGCAACAAAAATAATGCCCACTGTGATCGAGATAATAAACAAAAGCTCTGATGCCCTTTTGATTGCTTGTAAAGCTGCGATAATGGGAAACTCCATGGATATAATTGCTGATTTGCATGCTGGAGTTTCTCCTGCGCTGCACAATATATGTAACCTCCTTCATAAACCCCTTGCAGTGAACCATTTTGAAAAATTTAAATCCAGTCTTGAAAAGGCACAGAAAGTAGTCTACTTGGCTGATAATGCAGGGGAAGTATTTTTCGATAGAATCCTTATTAAACATATCTTGAGTGAAAAAAAGGACATCTCTATTGAGTATTTTATCAAAGGCTTTCCTTTCCTTAACGATGCTCAATATGAAGATGTTATTCCAGCTCGTATAGAGGATTTAGCCACTATCAGGGTAATTCCTCTCGTCAAACCTATTATCATAGACCAAGAATATGCTAAAAGCACATATGCAGCCTTTCTTGATGCAGCTCAAAAGGCCGATCTTATTATAGTTAAAGGACAGGCAAATTATGAGTTACTCGAGTCCTGGTTGAAAGAAGCTTTTTATCTATTTGTGCACAAATGCCCGGTTATTGCTCGTCGAGACAGCGCTAACATTGGAGATGCAGTTTTACTTAAAAAAAACATAGATTTTACTTGTTGATGCATCAAGGGGTGGAGAAAAAGATCCACCCCTTAAGTACTTTCAGAAAGTCCCCAGGATGCTTTTTAAAGTGAGAGTTAGCAAAATAGCATGAAATACCATTATTACAATAAATTAACAAATAGCTCTTTG
>QZJM01000026.1 GCA_003605065.1 Dethiobacter sp.
CATCGGATACAGCGTGAAAACTGCCGGGCCCAATAGTCAAAGCGCTCATCTGATTTCATTTTTTCAAGCTTTTTTATCCCTTCAAAACGATCCCGGGGACTAAAGGAGGCAGCTTCACCAAGAAGTTCATCTGAGATGACGGGTGTTGGAAAACGACATGTCAGACACTTGTCATAATAATAATCCTCTGCGCCGGCTCTCTTTTCATACTCTGCTGATACAAAAAGCAGTTTTTCTCCATCCCTCTTTACTTCTAAAAGGTTCCTGTCCAATCCTGTTCTTTCAACCTTACCAGGGTCTACGAGCCTGCCGCATGGTATTCCGTATAATACAACCTTTTCCCTGACAACGCGCCTGTCCTGCAGCATCTGGTTAAAGGCCAGGCTATCACACCCTTTAACAAAAATAGCAACCCTCTTCCTCTTCTGCAGTTCCTCCAGCAGGTATTTGCTAAGATTGGGAACACAAAAAAGGTCCCAAATAAGAGAATTTACCTCACTCTCTCTTTCCACAAAAGCAGGATAGGATTGCCACCAAAAATCGCCTTTTTGCCAGCCGAGTACTAAATCTACTTCTCCATGTGACAGGGAACGAGCAGCTATTTCTCTCATTATCTCCACAACCTGTTTCATCGTATATCCCTCAGCTTTCTGTTCGGGCCAAGCGCAGTAATGTTCTCAGTAATATCTCTCATCACTTCTGCAAATTTATTACCCTCTGACGCGGAGATCCAATGTACTTCAAAACGTTCCGGCTCCATACCTGTAAACTCCAAAATGCGCTTCAAAACCAAAAGTCTCCTGCGGGCATGGTAGTTACCACTGACATAGTGACAGTCTCCCGGATGGCAGCCTGCGACAAGCACTCCGTCAGCCCCACGCTGAAATGCCCGCAAAACAAAATTAGGGCTAACACGGCTTGAGCAGGGGACACGAATAATACGAACATTGGCAGGATAACTCATCCTGCTGGTCCCGATCAAATCCCCTGCAGCATAACTACACCAGTTGCAGCAAAAAGCTACAATTAAAGGTTCAAAGGACTGCTGTTTCGGAGCTACAGACATACAGCATCAACCTCCGCTAAAATCTGATCATTACTGAAGCTCTTAAGGTTTATGGCACCGGGTCGGCAGGCTGCAGTACAAGAGCCGCATCCCTGGCACAATGCCTCGTTAACCTGGGCCAAAAGACGCTGGACAACCCTGCCGTGAACCTTTTGGTCCAGAGTTTTTTCTGTTATAGCTTTGTAGGGGCAGACCTGAATACAGGCAAGGCAGCCGGTACAAATCTCTTCATTTACCTCGGAAACACAGGGATCGGCTATAAGGGTCTTTTTACTAAGCAAGACGATGGCTTTGGCGGCAGCAGCGCCGGCCTGGGCAACTGTCTCAGGGATATCTTTGGGTCCCTGGCAAGCACCTGCCAGGTAAATCCCCGCGGAATGAGTTTCCACAGGACGAAGCTTTGGGTGTGCCTCGACGAAAAAATGATGCGTATCAACTCCAATGCCAAGCATGCGAGCTACCTCTGCGGCATCATCCCTGGCCTGCATCGCCGCAGCCAGAACAACCATATCAGCTTCTATTTCAATGGTCCTGCTGCTTAAAGAATCAACGCCTTGCACAAGAAGTTTATCCCCCTCCGGGAAGACCTTTCCAACAATACCTCTGAAGTAGACAGCTCCGTATTCTTCCACAGCACGGCGGTGAAATTCTTCAAATTCTTTCCCCCCTGTGCGTACATCAATATAGAAAATGTAAGTCTGGGAATGGGGATATTTCTCCTTAAGCAGGATGGCATGTTTTGCAGTGTACATGCAGCAGATCTTGGAACAGTACGGCTTTCCACGAGCTTTATCACGGGAACCGACACAATGAATAAATACAATATTCTGGGGGATCTCCTGGTTGGAAAGGCGAACCAGCTTCCCGCCGGTTGGACCGGAAGCATTGATCAGCCTTTCAAATTCCAGACTGGTAATAATATCGGGGTGTTTACCATAGCCAAACTCGCCGAATTCATCTAGTTTAAGGGTATCAAAGCCTGTGGTCAGCACAATACCACCATATTTTTTCTCCAGCAGTTCATCTGCCTGTTCGTAATCTACAGCATCGGCAGGACATACTTTTTTGCATACCGCACACTTGCCTTTCTTAAACCAGCGGCAAGAAGTTCTGTCAATAACCGGCACATTTGGAACCGCCTGCGGGAAGGGAATATAAATTGCCTTGCGCTTGATCAATCCCTCGTTGAACTCACTATCCACCTTGATGGGGCATTTTTCCAGGCAGACACCGCAACCGGTACACCTGCTCATATCGATACTGCGTGCTTTCTTCCTGATCGTAACATCAAAATTCCCGACATAGCCCTCAACCTTTTCCACCTCACTGTAAGTGTAGAGGTTAATATGGGGATGTGACGCTACATCGACCATCTTAGGTGTTAGAATACAGGCAGAACAATCAAGAGTGGGAAAAGTCTTATCGAGCTGGGCCATACGCCCGCCAATGCTTGGGGTTCGCTCTACCAGGTCTACTTCAAAGCCCGCATCAGCAATATCCAGCGCCGCCTGGATACCGGCGATGCCGGCACCAATAACGAGGGCACGCTGTTCCACCGGGATTTCACCTGCCACCAACTCCCGGTTGTATGCAGCCTTGGCTACGGCGGCGCGAATCAGGGCTATTGCTTTGGTTGTAGCTTTTTCTTTTTCTTTGTGCACCCAGGAACAATGCTCCCGAATATTAGCAATTTCTACCAGGTAAGGGTTTAATCCCGCAGCCGCGGCCGTCCTGCGGAAAGTAGCCTCATGCATGCGCGGCGAGCAGGAGGCTATCACCAGGCGGTCAAGCTGTTCCTTTTTAATGGTATCCCGGATCATGCTCTGCCCAATTTCAGAACACATGTATTTGTACTCCCCGGTATAGACCACACCGGGCATTTTTTTAGCTGCCTCCACCACCGCTTCTATATCAACGGTTCCGGCGATGTTGGTACCGCACCAGCAGACAAAAACCCCGATCCTTCTCAATTATTATCACCCCTCAGGCAAACGAATCAAAAATGAAAAAAGAATAAATAAACGGATATTTTTTCCGTTAAGAAATACTCTGGGTTCATCCAGGCATGCAATTTCTACCTGGCAAATTTGCGAAAAGCGCTTACCACACCCTGTTCAGGCATTCCTTCACTAAAAACAAGACGTACATCCTCTGTTTTCAAGCGAGAAACTCCTCTTTTTCTCAGAAGGATAACCCGAAGCGCTTCCATAATATTGGCCACATCAACATCCCTGGGGCATCGGCCGGCACAGGTAAAACAAGAGGCGCAAATCCAGATAGTATTGCTTTCCATAACTTCATCCAACATGCCCAGTTGCAGAAAACGTACCACCTGGTGTGGGAGGATATCCATAGCTTTACTAACAGGGCAGGCTGCAGTACATTTACCACACTGGTAGCACTCCACTACATTTTCACCGCTAATAACGGCAATATCTTTTAAAATGTAGCTTCTCAATTGTTCTGTACTAACTTTCATTTTCTATCCTTCCTCACTGCTGTCTGTTCTTTTAAACCCAGGGCCTCTTCCAGAAGTTCTGTAAAATAATAAACAGGCAGCAGAGGTTTACCCTGGGGTGTCTTTTTTTGCAACTCCAGCAGGTTATAATGGCAGAGAGGGCAGGCATCAACCAGAGCCTCAGCACCGTAGCTAAATGCTGAAGAAACTATTTTTTCTACCATATCCGTTGCTATTTGAGTATTATTCAGAGAAAGATAAACTCCGCAGCACTCTGTCCGGTAGGGATAATACACTGCCGTTGCGCCCAGTGCAAAAAGAAAATCCTCTATGATCCTGGGGTTTTCAGCATTATCAAACGCCATGATAGCAGCAGGACGCAGTAGTAAACAGCCGTAGTAGGCAGCAATTTTTCTCCCTGTTAAAGGTTGTTTAATTTTTTGAGCCAGCTCGTCAAAACCCAGCTCATCCCGGAGCATTTCCAGGTAATGTATGACGCTCCCCTCTCCAAGATAGGAAGTCTCTAACTGAAGGTAGCCATTGACCTTTTCGCGAACCTCTGTATCGGTTTTTATCAAGTGATTGGTTCTTTTAATAACATGGTGGCAGGCCGCACAAATGGTTACCAGCTTTTCCCCGGCATCCCGGGCAGCAGCAAGGCTGCGTATAGAGGAAAGAAAGGCAGCAATCTCATCCCTGACAAGCGGAAAGACCGCGCCACAGCATTGCCACTCTTTTTGTTCCACAAGCTCAATTCCCAGGGCTTTGGCTGCCTTTAAAGCGGACCTTTCCAATTCGGTAGCTGTGGTCTTCAGGGTACACCCCGGATAGTAACTGAAGCGCACTATGAACAGCCTGGTTATTTCAAAATATTTTTCTTTGGGAACAAACCAGGCCTACACCTCTCTTTCTCTAAATTTATTGGAAACCTTTACCGGATGCCTAAAAAAGGCCGAGGGCCTCCCGGTGAGTATAATGAGGCACCAGGACAGGGGAAACTCTATCAACTATAGCCGAGCCGCTTTGTTCTACCTCACGCTGGTAGTTATAAAGATGCTGGAGGGAAAGTTTTTTCTGTTTCACCTCTTTAGATTTCAACCCGGCATGATAACCGGCACGACGGCCAAAAACAAGGATATCCAGGAGTGAATTTCCCATTAACCTGTTGCGTCCATGAATTCCTCCCGAATTTTCCCCTATGGCATAAAGATTTTCGATACTGGTACATCCGTACTCGTCAATGAGAAAACCACCATTCTGATAATGGAGTGTAGGGTAGATGAGCATGGGATCCTTGCGAATATCTATGTCAAATCTTGCAAATTGCCTTAACATGGCAGGCAGTTGTTTCTCAATGTATCCTTCTCCATAAATTAGATCAATAAGCGGAGAATCGAGCCAGACACCTACCATACCGGTAGGGGTTGTAATACCCATTTTTCTTCCGTTACATTCCCTGATGATAGCAGCAGACTCCACGTCCCTCGTCTCCAGATGGTGTACAAATTGTTCACCTTTTATATTTAAAGGCGTAGCACCCAGGCCGCGAACTTTTTCTGTTACCAGTAAACCGAGTATCTGGGGTGGATAAGCAGCACCTGTAGGATGGTACTGAATTGTGTCCATAAAAATCAGCTTGGCACCAGCACGATAGCCTATGACCAACCCATCAGCAGTAGCACCGTAGTGATTGCTGGTAGGGAAATTTTGGTAATGCAGCCTTCCGGAACCTCCTGTGGCAAGTATGACCGTTTTGGCCCGCGCCAGGAGATATTGTTCTGTCTCCAGGTTATAAAGAACGGCACCGGCAGCCTTGCCATCTTCGTCCAGGAGAAGCTCGACAGCTGGCGAGAACTCTATTACGTTAATACCCCTGTTCATAACCTCGTCTCTCAAGGTTCGCATGATCTCCGCCCCTGTATAATCGCGGGCAGTGTGCATTCTTTTCCTGGAGGTGCCTCCACCATGAATGGTAATCATCGTACCATCTTCTTTTTTGTCAAACATGGTTCCCATATCTTCCAGCCACTTGATGACCAGAGGGGCATCATTAACCAAATTAGAAACGAGAGCGGGTATATTGGTAAAATGCCCCCCTCCCATAACATCAAGGTAATGTATTAAGGGTGAATCATTCCCTTTATCGGCAGCCTGGATACCACCCTGGGCCATCATCGTATTGGCGTCACCAAAGCGCAGCTTCGTGACCAGCAGTACTTCCACACCCTGCTCCCTGGCCAGTAAGGCTGCAGCAGCACCCGCTCCTCCGCCGCCAATAATGAGAACATCCACATCATAATTGATTTTCTCCAGGTCGAGTTCAACGTTTCTGATCATACTGGGTGCTTCCAGAAGATCAGCCAGTTCCTGTGGCACCCTGTCTCCCTTGTTCACCCCGATTTTTACGGGACGAAAACCAGATTCAATAAAATCGGGGTGAAATTTTTTAAGGACATCCTGACGTTCTTCAGGAGTCATCCTGGGAAAATCTATACCCAGCCTGCTGGGGCGCGTTTCCTCAACTTTTTTTATGAGTTCTCTCATCTGGGGTGTATACATAACCCTAACCGGTATACTCAAACCGGTATTAGACCCCCCTTTATTTAATAATTATTTACTTTAACCCCGGGTTGAAGGTAAAAAGCTTATTACCCAAGGCATAACTTTGGCTCAGTCTCAATATCACGGTTGTTATAGGCAGCTTTCAACTCTTCAAGGCCTGCTGCCATCAGTGCCTCAAGCCCGGCAGTATATTTTCCCTCGATAACCTCGTCAACTCTTTGCTGCAGGTGGATGGATTTGGCCAGAATATGACGGCCATAAAGACGCCTAGCCAGTATACCCACGTAATACTGTACAATATGAGCCGGGCAGCGTGATGCACAAAGGCCACACATGATGCAGTCGAAGGATTCACTGGCACACCTGTATAGATCTCCTCTCTGGGCATGGGCGATATACTGCATAACATTGAGATCCTGGGGACACACCTTGGTACATGAATTACACCCAATGCACCGGTATATTTCCGGGTAATACCTGGAAATAGATGAAGCTTTGGGTTCCAGGTCTTCAATATCGTAAAATGCTTTCAACGCAGGGAAAAAGGGGATCTGTGCAAGGTACATCTCATGCTCAACCCTAGTCTGGCAGGCAAGCCCAACTTTTAGCTCATAATGACCAGCAATGCGGTATACCGTCGCACAGGCGCCGCAAAATCCTGCCCGACATCCACAACCGCGTTTTAACTCGTAACCGGCAAATTCCATAGCGTTCATGATGGTCAATGATGCCGGAACCATATATTTTTTACCCATAATATAAATATCTACCATTTCCAACGCGCTCATCTTACTCCTCCCCGGAACTCAAAAATTCTTATCCCCGTTAGATTTTCAGATTACTCCTCCGGCGGCATGGAAATTGTACCGCTGTCCATCAGCACCCTGGTCTGCTGTTGAGCGCGCCCAATTTTTTCTACAGCCAGACGATAGATCACCTCACGACTTAATTCCAGACGGGCAACTTTTTCTTTCACAGCCTGCAAGGCAGTGGCAGTGGCAACCCTTGGGAAAACCTCCCATTCATCCATTGTAGGCAGGATTTTATCAGGGTACAGACCTCTTTCTGCCGCACAGGCAGCCAGTTCTTCTGCCGCAGCAATACACATCGTATCAGTTATAGTCCTCGCCTGTACATCCAGGACCCCACGAAAGATAGCCGGAAAACCCATGGAATTATTAACCTGGTTAGGAAAATCGGAACGTCCGGTGGAGACTACGGCAGCACCAGCTTCCTTCGCCTCCCAAGGCCAGATCTCCGGAATGGGATTGGCACAGGCAAAAACAATGGCATCCTCCGCCATGGCACTAACCCATTCCTTTTTGATAGTATCAGGCCCGGGGCGGGAAAGAGCAATGACAACATCAGTGTCTTCCATAGCTTCAGCAATGCCGCCGGCACGTTGTTCAGCATTGGTCTGCTGCATGATGCCGCGTTTTTCCCGGTAGGTTTCAGGGATATCATCACGGCCCCTGTGCAGGATCCCTTTACTATCACACATGATGATATTCCCGGCAACAGCCCCGGCTGCAAGCAAAAGCCTGATAGTAGCCACATTGGCAGCACCCGCTCCAATCATGGCAATCTTTACTTCAGAAAGCTTCTTACCCACAATTTTAAGGGCGTTGATAAGCCCCGCCACAGTTACACAGGCTGTCCCCTGCTGGTCATCATGCCACACCGGAATATGACACTCGGCACGTAACCGGTCAAGGATGTAAAAACACTTAGGATTAGCAATATCCTCTAGATTGATTCCTCCAAAAGAGGGTTGTAAAAGTTTGACCACATTGATAAGTTCGTCAGGATCCTTTGTGTCTACACAGATGGGGAAGGCATCGACACCACCCAGGTACTTGAAAAGCAAAGCTTTGCCCTCCATTACCGGCAAAGAGGCCTCCGGGCCGATATCCCCAAGGCCCAGAACCCTGGTTCCGTCCGAGACGACGGCGACAAAGTTAGCCTTGTTGGTATGACGATATACCTCTTGAACATCATTATGGATGGCCTTGCAGGGAGCTGCCACACCGGGGGTATACCAGATAGCAAAATCTCCATAATCTCTGACCGCGGCCTTCAAGGCCACTTCTATCTTGCCCTGATAAAAAGGATGCAGCTTCATAGCATCACGGGCAGGTTTTTGCGCTTTGGCCAAAAGCTCGTCTTTGTTCAACTAACTCAGCTCCTTTCAGCATAATGACGGCGACCTTCTTCATAAAGATCGTTCCCATAGGCATCGTTAATAACTACGGCAGGAAAGTCTTCCACAACCAGCCGGAGGATGGCTTCGGGTCCAAGCTCGGGATAGGCAACAACCTCCGACTCTTTGATGGCACGGGCAAGCAGCGCTCCGGCACCACCGGTGGCAGCCAGGTAAACACCCTTATACTTCTGAAGGGCACGGCGTGTAGACTCGTTGCGGCTGCCCTTGCCAATAAGGGCCTTGACACCCTGCGCCAGCATGGAAGGAGTATAGGCATCCATTCTTCCGCTGGTAGTGGGGCCCGCTGAGCCGATAACTTTGCCTGGGCGGGCAGGGGAAGGTCCTACATAATAAATAACCTGGCCCTTTAAGTCTACAGGCCATTGCTCACGGGCCTCAAGAAGATCTGCCAGCTTCTGGTGGGCAGCATCCCTGGCAGCATAAACTACTCCGGAAAAAAGAACGTTATCACCGGATTTCAGCTCCATCACATCACTATCTGTAAGAGGGGCCCTTATTCTTTTTGTCATTTGATTTAAACCTCCTTAAGGAAACTTTGCCGGGAACTAGATAATTCGCTCCGCATGGCGACTGGAATGGCAGTTGAGATTAACAGCTGCCGGCATGGTGGCAATATGGCAGGGAAAAACTTCGACATGTACCGCCAGAGCCGTGAAAGAACCGCCAAACCCCTGGGGACCAATGCCTGTTTTGTTAATCTCCTGCAAAAGCTCCTCCTCGAGAGCAGCATAAAAAGGATCGGGGTGAGGCTGCCTTAAAGGTCGGAGAAGCGCTTTTTTGGCCAGGTAGGCAACCTTTTCAAAGGTCCCACCTACTCCAACACCTACTACCACCGGTGGGCAAGGATTTGAACCAGCCTTGCTGACGGTATCCACGACGAAATCCACAATCCCTCGACGGCCATCGGCCGGGGTAAGCATTCTGACGGCACTCATGTTCTCACTCCCGCCACCCTTGGGGGTCAAAATCAATCTGATACGGTCGCCGGGAACAATATCAATATGAATTACTGCAGGAGTGTTATCACCGGTATTGTTCCTTCTCAGAGGATCCCGGACGATGGACTTGCGCAGATAACCCTCAGAATAACCACGACGAACACCTTCGTTAACAGCGTCCTTAAAATCGCCGCCAACCAAGGAGACCTCCTGCCCCAATTCCACAAAAAGTATGGCAAAACCAGTATCCTGACACAGGGGAAATTCACCCTCGTCAGCTATATAGGCATTCTCCAATAACTGACGGAAAACTTCCTTCCCGACAGTAGAAACCTCCTCCTCCAAACCGTGACGGAATGTCTCCAGAACATCAGAACCAAGATGATAGTTTGCCTCTACACACATATCCGCAACAGCATCTACAAGCAATGCCACATTTACCTTCCGCATCCTACCATTTAACCTTCCTTTCCACAAATTTGTTCTTTTAGATGGCAAATTAAATCTGGATAATAATGTCTTTAAGGTGATTTTTGCATAATATTTATCTAAATGCAATTAACATACCAACAGTAAAATTCATCCTTATACAACAAATCGCTGGAAAAGCGCTTAAAAGTTTTAATAGCTTGGGAGTATGTATATGGCATCACTATGACAGCATATGCAGCAGTGCATTAAAGATTTACCCCATGCACTGCTGCATTTTATAAATTGAGGACGGCTTCCTTATAAAACGCTGTCCCCATAATATTTTATTAATTTAAAACACATTTTCATACTTAAGCTGGAGGCATGGCTTCTCCTGATAAAAATAATACGTATTAACAGGCTGGTTTTCTTAAGCTCTTCTACGATTTACCGGACTTTATCCACCGGCAATAGGGGGCATAATGTGAATAACCTGCCCTTCTTGCAGTGGAGTGTCAAAACCTAAGAGAAGGTTGAAATTGCGACCATTAACAAGGATTTTATAATATGGTGCAAGCTCTTTACCACTACTGTCCATCACCTGATGGCGCATCTCCTCACCATAGAGCCTGAAAATTTCTTCCAGCAAATCCTTTATCACAACTCCATCTTCCATTCTCATCTGGATAGAGCTGGTACCTGAAATTTTAATTAAATTGCCCATTAATCTAACTGTTACAGTAATCACTTTCCCAGCTCTTCCGCCACAAAATCCAGTCCTAACTCCAAAATCCTTTCCCTGCGGGGAACTCCGTTATCGTCCCAGCCTTCAAGGGAATAGTATTCTTTCTTCATCTTGTCAAGCTCTACTACCTTGCCCTTTGCCGGCCCATCTGGCGCGGTTTCATTTAAGAAACGGTGTGGCAGGGTATCATCAGCGGAGGTAATACCAAATTTAATCGTATTTAAAGCCCTTTGAAGGTTCCATACCCGGGCTGCACTCTGCATAACATCTTCAGCAGTAAAGGAAATACCGGTAATGGTGGTATAAAGGTGAGCAAGCTGGCTTGGCGCCAGGGTATTGCACAGAACGGTAAACTTGCACATCCCGTTCATATCCGTAAAAGTGGATACGCGCTGCATAAGCGCCACTACCCGGGCCTTGTCATCAGGAACAATTGGATCAGGAGTACCGCCAAGGCCAAGCTCCTCGGAGCCAAAGCTAAAAAGGGTATATGCTGGAGACCAGGGTCGCAGGTGATCCCCCCCGCGGCTGGCTACGGCATGACCCAGACCTGAATCCTGAGCAGCCCTCGGTTCCGTTGCTGTTAGCTCCAAGCCTTTAACATGCATAGCATACTTCTCAGAACCACGCCCTATTTTAACAGCTGCCTCTTTCACTCCCTCGGCAAGTATATCGCCTAAACCTCTCCGGTAAGCAATATCTTCTAAAAGCCTGTTCATAGCCTGATGATTTCCAAAATTGAGTTCCAGACCGTTACATTCATCCTTAGAAAGAAGACCTTCTTCATAAAGTTCCATAGCAAAGGCAATAAGAGTCCCCGTTGATATTGTCTCAAGTCCCAGGCGATTGGCGTTCATATTGGCCATGGCAATAGCTTCCAGATTGTCTATCCCGCAGCGGGCTCCAAAAGCGTTAATGGTCTCATATTCGGGGCCCTCACTTTCTACGCCAGCATATTCACCTTCCCTGACCATAGTATAACGTGTACACTTAATATTACAGGAATAACATCCTCTCGTTTTAACAAGTATTGTCTCGGCCATGGTTTCACCACTGATTTTTTCTGCACTTTCAAAAACACCGCTGCGGTGATTTCTGGTAGGAAAAGCGCCAAAAGCACTCATCCCATTAACCAGGGAAGAGGTGCCATAATCTGGGAGCAGCTTTGCGGTAGCCGGATGTTCAAATATTGTCTTATTTGCATCTTTGAGCGCCTTAATAAAGCCCTCTTTGTCAGCTACATTAATATCCTTAGAGCCACGTACGGCGATAGCTTTCAGGTTTTTCGAACCCATTACCGCTCCAGCACCACCCCGGCCAGCGGCACGGTAGCGGTCGCTCATTAAACAGGCAAATTTAACCAAATTTTCACCTGCTGGTCCGATACCGAGCACCCTGACTCCTTTATATTTTTCCTCCAGCATATCAACGGTTTTAAAAAAATCCTTCCCCCAGAGCTCATCGGCAGGTAAAATTTCAACTTTATCATCTTCTATATAAAGGTAAACAGGCTCTGGAGAGCGTCCCCGCAAGATAACAGTATCATAACCGGCAAATTTCAGTTCAGGTCCAAAATATCCTCCCCCACGACCTTCACCATAGATACCCGTTGCTGGAGACTTAAAACCAACATACCAGCTTCCCCCGGTGGGAGCAAGTGTGGCAGTCATTGGACCAGTCGTTATAATTAAAATATTTTCCCATCCCAATGGGTCAGCATTTGGAGGAAGCTGATCCCAGAGAATTTTGGCAATAAATCCTCCTCCCCCCACATACTTTTCTACCATTTCCTTGTCCAAAAGCCTAACATCGACTTTACCAGTGCTTAAATCTACATCCAGGTACTTCCCGGCATATCCTCCAATCATTTCTAAACTCCTTTCCAACTTTTTTTATTAAACCATAGAAAATACCCCATTTATCAAGAGCTCATTGCTCCAAAAACAGCGCTTCATTTGGACAATATTCTTTACATGGTATACCTTCGCAGAGTTCACATTTCACTGCAAACTCTCCGGTAAGATTGAGGAAAATAGCACTATAAGGACACACGTCAACACATTCCCCACACCCGGTACATTTGTTTTTATCAACTTTCCAAACTCCATTATCCAAAACAATAGCTTCGACGGGGCAAGTTTCAGCACAGGGCGCATTTTCACACTGAAAACAGACATGTGGTAAATCAAGAGCATTGTAACCGCTTTCAACTCTTATACGAGCCCGCTTAGGATTGAATACCCCGTCCAGAAAAAAAGAGCAAGCAAGCTCACAAATATGGCATCCCACACATTTCTCTTTATTAGCAACCACCTTTTTTGCCATTAGTTTTCCTGATACGGACCAAAAATTTTCACCTCCAGTCCTTATACAGGATGCACCTCCTTTCATTTTGAGTTTTTTCAGAAAGTCTCTATTCCTCTATCCATGTGCTTTCAGGTACCATGGATAGATTTTTTTCACCCCCAAGCGGGGTGTTTTTACTTTGTGCTGAATTTGGCTGATTCTTGTAGCTTTTAAAAGAATTATACAGATAACTAACGTTGCGCTACAATAACTGTCCCTTATAGAACTTGACATCCATAGATCACCACCACAATCGAAATAGAGGTATTATTTACCAATATTTCCTGGAGGTGGTGATTTTGCTGGACCATGTTCGCACTCACAAGGAGTACTTAAATTTCATGCTGCCCCGGTTAAAGAAGCTGTTCCTGGAAAAACCGGGACAGGTCCTATTGTATCTTGATGTTGCTTTGAAGGCCTATGTGATGAACCTGGATAAGGGCATCGAGATACTTCAAAGCTCTTACTCTAAAGACCTGCGCTTTGGACAGGGCTCAAGGCATGATAGTGTGCTTATGGCTTTCAGTGTGGTGGAGGCTTGGCCGCTTTTGGAGGATTTAGGGCTGAACGTTAAGGCGTTTATTGGCGATTCGGCCCACGATGCTAATGCTTTATATCTTTTGTTAGACGTTTACGGATCTAAGCCCGTTATCGATCTAAGGGTGAAGCCCGAGGCTTCCCTGGTTTTAAATAAGCAGGGCATCTCTCTTTGCCCTAAAGGGTTCCTGATGCAGTACTGGGGATTCGATAAGAAGAAAAACCGCTTTAAGTGGCGCTGCCCTAAGAAAGCCGGCAAGAAAAAAGACCGAGATAAGGTATGCTGCGATCAGCCCTGCACGGATTCTAAGTACGGCTATATCAGGTATACCAAGCCCGGGGGGGGAAAGGCGTATCTTTACGGATATCCCCAGGGGGTCTCATCTGTGGCGGTACCTTTATAATAAAAGAACGGCTGCGGAAAGGGTGAATAAGTGCTACAACGATTACGGCCTGGATAGGGCCCGCGTCAGAGATAACTGTTACTGGTACCACCTGGCTTATCTGGCAGCGATAAATATGCACCTGGTGCCTGGATAGAAGATGAGCTGGAAAGCTCAGGACTGGATAAGAAAGATTTCTTGCGGCATATCCTGGGGATTATACCGGCTGCTATTACTGTTTAAAGTTCCCCTGAAGTTTAAAGAACTGTATTCGTTATTACAGTGTAACTTGGAAAACTGACTGAAGCCCTCAGTATTGACTATCAGTGGGCTTATTTCAGCCTGCCGTTTCTAAAGTTGTCAAAGAACATATTGTTATCTATTGGTATTATTGTTATAACCTGTTAATTTCTCTGAAATCCTTTAAGTTTTCGGGAAGGGACTTTCTGAATACACTCATTTTTTGAAATTTATATAATTTATTATACTTTTTTTAATAATTTTTGCAACCGAATTAGTAACATGTCAAAAAGCAATTCGCTGCAAAACAGTTAAAATTATTGTTCGTTTGCCTTTGCCGTAATTTTTTCGACCTCAATCTTTATAACTTTCACCATTTTTAACTGTGAAGGGTCGATTGCACTTAGGGTTTTCCCCTCAGCAAACTTTGCCGATAACGCATTTAAAGCATCCATTTTCTCTTCTTTAGATGTCACTTCTACGGCCGTTCCAAAAATAATAACACTTTTATAAAAAATATTAAATTTACAGGGGGAAGGGTCATAGTGAAAGCCCTCCACCCTGTCAACCTGAAAGCAAACCCTGGGATTCTTATTTATACTATCCAGTTTCTCCCCCCTTAACCCCGAATGAAAATATATGCTGTTATGGTGATAGACAAAATAAAGAGGGATTACATAGGGATAGGGATCAGAAAATGTTCCCAGATGGCCTATCTTTTCTTCCTGTAAAATTGTTTCAATTTCCTTTTGATCTTCAATAACCCTCCTGGACATCGCTAGCCACCATCCCTGCAAAATTTTACTTTAAAACATTTTCCCACCTATACACCAGTTTTCTTTATCAATATCCTGGTAAACAACCCGTACATCTTCTTTTTTGGCCTTTAACTCTTCAACAATGATATCCGTTATCCTCTCGGCAGCTTTTTTCTTCATTTCATAAGTTCGACCTGGAAAAAGCTGAATTGAAACTATAGGCACCACATTCCCTCCTTTCCCGCTTTTTCAAGTATAAATTTTGAACCAACGGCTTTATGAAACAACTTACAGAATTCTGTTTTTAAAACTCAACAATAGCATTTCTTTTACTGGTAACTTAACCTTTTTCCAGAGTAAATATAAATATAAGTTCGTGAACTTAAGAAAAAGCAATCAAAAATATCTACATCAAAAAGTAGTTTAAAGGGAGAATTTAAATTTCTCCCTTTAAACATGCCGTACTGTTAACCTGCAATTGTCCTTTTCTCTTTTGACATTTTACTGAACCAGACAGAAACTACTATTAAGTTCCATATCTCATAGCCAAAGAGAAAAACCCCACTGGATATTATGGCAATCCACAGGAAAATCTCTGCACCCATATATAGTCTCCTCTCCTTTTTAAATTTACTCTAATTCATCCTTTGTTTTCAATGTGGAAAAGTCAAACTTAGCAGGCCAAATCTTACTTCCTACTGTAGCAATAACTCCTCCCACAACAAAAGCAGCTATCATTGAGGGCCCCCAGAGATTCATTCCCAGGAACATATAAGCTCCTACGGCAAGGCCAACAATCCCACCGATAAAAACAGGGGTTGAGCTAAACCAGTTCTTATATTGCGAAGCAAGGAAAGCCCACACAAAAGGTGCACAATATAAAGGCATGAAAAGAAGTACCATTAAAATTGACAGTGGAGTTAACGCTATAGCTATTACAGCAACAGTAGCGATGGCAACAACAATTCTCGCAAAAGTCCTGACCTGATAGTCAGTTGCTTTTTTATTAATATAACTACGATAAAGGTCATTTCCAATAATGTTACCAATAGCAACAACGGCAGCGCCTACAGAACCTACTGTTGCCGAAAAAACCAGCCAGATAAATAAAATTCCTATCCAGCTTGGAAGGACATGGCCGATTAAAGATGCATATGCCTCACTGCCGGAAACTGCAGGCATTCTACCTGTATTCATGTATACCAATGCGATAAATCCTACTGAACCGGAAATGAAAGGCATAAAGAACCACCAGTTTCCTGCATGTCGGAAAGCTCTACCTACATCTTTACGATCACTGACGGAAAACGCCGTTTGCCAGTAGTCCTGTTGCATGGGAAGGGAAAAGAGCGCCCAGGCAAGAACACAAGGAAGGTATAAGTAAATCGGCTTCCAGCTAAAAATCTTTAGTATTTCAGCATCAAGCACACCTTGTTGAACCAAGGTAACAGCATCACTTATAACTGGGCCGGGGCCGCCTACTGCTGCCCATGTTAATATTCCTACCAAAGCACAAATCGGCATAGCAATAAGGGTAAATACCCACGTCGCCATTAAGCTGCCCCATAATCCCGCTGCAATGGTAAATATAGCAACTGCAAGGCCCATAATAATTACTCCAACATAGTAGGGGACTGCTCCCCCGGTTAAACCGGTTAATACATGCCCTGCTGCCAAACCCTGAATCCAGGCGCCGGTAAAGCTAGTGGCGACAGCAATAATAAGCATTAAAATGTGTAACTTTTTATCAAATCTATGACGAAAATATTGGGTATATGATAAAGCATAAGGGAAAATTTCCGCAAATTTATTGGCCCAAATTCCAAAAACCCATAGACCTACAGCATAAAGCGGATAGATCCATACCCCGGCAAGCCCCCAACCAACAACTCCTTCAGCTGACCCCATAACAGAAGAACCCCAGATATACATGGAAGTGATACTTGCCATCGCTAAGGCCCAGTGAGCACGACGGCCCGCCACGAGGTAATCTTCACTGGTACTTATCAGCCTTAATTTGTTTGAAACAAGAACAACTATTACAGGAATCAACATCGAAATAACAGCAGTTATTACAGCAACAGCCGGACTCAAACCTGTCATACTGATTCACTCCTTACTGTTTAAATATTGCAAAATATTTTACTGGGAACCAATATATCTCTATTTTTTTTACATTTAAACACCCCCTTCCGGCAAAAATGATTTTTTTAAAGTACCTAACTTTGTCTTTATGTAAAGTATAGTAAATAAAAGTAAATATATTTAGCAGATAGAGAATATTTACAATAGATGCCTTATATAAAAACTTGTGACACTTTGTTTCGGCGGGGACCTTACAAACCTACAG
>QZJM01000055.1 GCA_003605065.1 Dethiobacter sp.
GTACGTTGACACGCTTATATTTTATCACATAAGTTAGTTTGCGGCAATTCATCTCACCGCCTAAAGAGGCGGGAGACTTCTTGCCGAAACCATGTTAAATTTCTTGTTTAAAAAGTTGTTTTTGCACCAGGTACAGCCCCACAATGCCGATCCCAACCCCCAGCCACAGCGTGGAAAATCTGGTAATGAGCGTGGTGGCTGCGGCCACATCCTTTTCAAAGCCGGCCAGGAGCAGCAGGGCCATGATGCTGACCTCGGCAGCCCCCAGCCCCCCCGGCAAAAAGGACAGGGCCCCCACCAGGGAAGAAAAGGAGACCACGAAAATAGAAATCAAAATGGAAATTTCGATGCCAAAAGCCTTCATGGCCAGGAAGATTACCAGGCCCTCAAAACCCCATGATATGACGCCGGTACCCGCGGCAAACAACAGGCTGGGCAGGGTAAAGAGCCTTTTGGCATGCTGCTGGAAATCCAGAAGAAAGTTAGCACACCTGTGCAAAAAGTCCCTTTTCTCCGGCAGCGCGCCGAAAATCCTGAACAGTCTGTCACACCGGAAAAAAAGAACGATGGCTGCCAAAATGCCGAAAGTCACCAGCAGGACATAAATCCCGTAGTTATAGGCCAACGCACCAAAGGAGGCCAGGATAATCAAAGCGACGGCATCACTGAGCCTCTCTGCCATAACGATGGAAGAGGTAGCGCTCACCGGCGCCTTCATGTGCTCCCGGAGCAGGTAGCATTTTAAAAGCTCCCCTACTTTTCCCGGCGTAATAGCCATGCTGAGGCCGCTGATAAAAATGAGCCTGTTCATTCTGGCTTCGGGGTGTAAAGCGGTCAGCTTCAGGTAGTAGTTCCATCTTATGTAGCGAAAAACATAGTTCAGCGGCGCTAAAATAAGGATGATCGGCAGGTAGCGCAGGTTAAAACCCGCAAAAACCCTCAGGATGCCTTTAAGATCGCTCAGCATGAGCAGGACGGCCACAACCGCCAGCCCGATCATAACACCGCTGAAAAGAGGCCTTTTATACCTGTTTATTAGTTCATGCATTTTGGTCCACCCGCATTGCTGCCCGGCTTCCAGCGCTTAAGCTTTCCTGATAACTCAGGCGCTTCCCCTCCCGTCCAAGTACAGAATGATTACGCATACCGCAACCCAGAGAACAATAGTTGCGATCAGGGGTTTATCCTTCAGCAAAACATCTTCGGGGCTGCCACCCATTTCTTTTTTGTGTACCAGGAAGAGGTAACGAAAGATGCCGTAAATGACAAAGGGAATAGAGAGCATCAGGTTTTCCGTGCGGCTCGCCGTAAAGGTATACAGGGAATAGGCCATGATCGTGGAGGCGGTAACAATGGAGACAAGCTGGTCCAGGTAGGCCACAGAGTAGTCTGCCAGCACCCTGCGGTGTTCCGTCCCGTTATCCTCCATAACCACATATTCGTGCCTCCGCTTGGTCAAAGCCAGGAACAGGGCCAGCAAAAGGGTGCAGATCAAAAGCCAGGGGGAAATGCGCACCCCGATGACCACGCCCCCGGCCACGGCCCGCAGCAGAAAGCCCAGAGCCACGGCGAAAACATCGAGGATAACGATTTGCTTGAACCACCACGAGTAACTGAGCACCAGGAGGAAGTAACATGCTGCGGCAGCCAGAAAAGGCAGCCCCAGGTTAAATGCTGCATAAAAGGAAGCTGCCGTGAGCACAAAGAAAACTACAAGGGCCTGTCTGACATCGAGCCGGCCGGAGGCCAGCGGCCTGCTGCGCTTCTTGTAATGTTTCCTGTCTTCCGCGCGATCGTTGATGTCATTAATGATATACCCGGAACCGGAGAGCAGGCAAAATACCCCGAAGGCAAGCACCGTTTTAAGCAGCAGCGGGGTATGGAAAAGATTTTGCGAGAATAGCAGCCCGGCAAATAAAAGCAGGTTTTTGGTCCACTGCCTGGGGCGCAGCAGAGCCAGGACAGCTATCCATGACGGTGCCGACTTTTTTATTTCTACGGCAGCATCCGGCTGCGGGGCATTTTTCAACCCGGGGACACCCCCTAAGGACTCTAGCGTAATCTATTCTATTTTAACATATTAAAAGATTAAGAACAGCGTAAAAAAATCAGGGAACATTTTCCCTTTTCTTTTCGTCTACCTTATAAATGCTGCAGCAGTATCCCGGGGAGGAGGAATTATTAATGAGAAAGAAATGGCTTTTTGTTTTAACGGCGGTAGTGCTGCTCATAGCCGCTTTTTCCCTGGGAGTGGCAGCCCAGCCGGTAACCGTAACTTTAAACGGTGAGAGTCTGAATTTTGACGTTCAGCCGCTGCTGGAAAACGGGCGACTGCTTGTACCTTTAAGGGCCATCGCTGAAGCCCTGGGTGCCGGGGTTGAGTGGGCTGATGTTCCCCCTGCCGTAATGATCACGCGGGGTGAAGACAGGATGGAGCTCCGGCCCGGCCTGAAAAGAGCGCTTAAAAACAACCGGGAATTTAACCTGGAGGCCGCCCCGCAGCTGGTAAACGGCAGGGTGCTGGTTCCTGTCCGCTTTGTCTCCGAGGCCCTGGGTGCACAGGCAGAGTGGCAGGCATACACAAGGACGGTAGTTATTACAGGCCCCGCCGCTGACGGGGGTACAGGCAAAAAAGCCCCGGAAAGCCTTCCCGTGGTTGGTTCCCTGGCCAACCTGAAAAAGCTGCTGGAGGAAGCACAGCCTTTTAACGTGTATGGAGGGCTTAGAGGCCCATCGGATATGAGAATGATGCAGGAAGGCACATCGGCAATGAAAGAAGCGATGCCCGCACCCACAACCGCCCCCGGAGACTTTTCCCAGACCAACATCCAGGTGCAGGGGGTGGATGAAGCCGATATCATCAAAACAGACGGGATATATATCTACCAGGTCAACAGGGGACGCATCGTCATTGCCAGGGCTTATCCCCCCGGGCAGATGGAAATCTGCAGCCTGGTCAAATTTGACGATGAAAGCTTTACTCCCCAGGAGATCTACGTGGACGAGAAGTACCTGGTGGTGATAGGGACTTCCCACAAGGAGATCCCCGGCAGCAAAGATCCCGTTAACTACAGCGAGAAAAGATTAATGATTTACCCTCCGCCCTTTTACTTCCACAACACCGTAAAAACGATTATTTTTGACATCAGGGACCGGAACAACGTCAAAAAGCTGCGGGAAGTAGAGCTGGAGGGTTACTACGCCTCTTCCCGCAAGATCGGGGCATCCCTGTACCTGGTGGCCAACAAGAACATCGGTTACTACCACATCATGGAAGAAGGGACGGAAAACCCCACACCATCCTACCGTGACACCGCCGTAAAAGAAGAATTTACAAATATCGATTACGCCAGTATCCGCTATTTCCCCGGGTTTACGAGGCCCAACTACATGATCGTCGCCGGCCTGAACCTGGACCGTCACGACGAGGAAGTGGAAGTGCGCACCTTCCTGGGGGCCAGTGAGAACATCTACGCCTCCCTGCACAACCTCTACGCCACCGTAACGGGGTACGATACCGGGCCCGGAATTCCGGCGTACGAACCAAGCACCTATATCTACAAATTTGCCCTGGATAACGGCAGGATCAACTATACCGCCAAGGGCACAGTCCCCGGCACCGTTTTAAACCAGTTTTCCATGGATGAGTTCGGGGAGCACTTCCGCCTGGCCACCACCTCGGGAAACCCCTGGAGCAGCGCAGAAGATACTTTCCGGAATAACATCTTTATCCTGGATGAAGAGCTAAAGCTGAAAGGTAAAATTGAAGATATCGCTCCCGGCGAAAAAATCTATTCCGTGCGCTTTATGGGGAAAAAAGGCTACCTGGTAACCTTCCGGACGGTGGACCCGCTTTTTGTCCTGGACCTGGAAAACCCGGAGAATCCCCGCATTCTGGGAGCTTTAAAGATACCGGGGTACAGCGACTACCTCCACCCCTATGACGAAAACCATATCATCGGCTTCGGCAAGGACACCATGGAGATCCTGCAAAAAGACCGTATGGGCAATGTCATCAACACTGCCGTTATCGACCTGGGCATGAAGATAGCCCTCTTTGACGTCAGCGATGTGCACAACCCCGTGGAGAAATTTACAGAAATGATCGGGGGACGCGGCACCAACTCGGAGCTCCTGCACAACCACAAGGCCCTGCTCTTCAGCAGGGAGAAAAATCTCCTGGCCTTTCCCATTACCGTGATGGAGTCCAAAAGCGCGGCGGGAACTGTGCCTGATTACGGGGAATTTACCTTCCAGGGGGCCTATGTCTATAACCTGGACCTAACCGGCGGCTTTAAACTGAAGGGGAAAATAACCCATCTTTCAGGAGAAGATTACCTCAAGGCCGGCTGCCACTGGTACGACAGCAGCAAAAATGTGGAAAGGATCATCTATATGGGCGACGTTCTTTACACCCTCTCCCAGGGTATGTTCAAGGCCAACGACCTGGGGGACTTAAAAGAGAGCAACTCACTGCTGATTCCCGGCAATTAACAAGCAATAAAAAATTCTCCGGGGCCCGGGCAGTGGAGCGGCATCGCCCGCAAAGAGAAGGTATAAGATGAGGGGCTATCCCCAAAGCTGAGCTGAGATGCTTTGGGGTCAGCCCCTGCAATTTATATTTTCACAAAAGGTTCCGATCTGCTTCTAACAATGAACTCATTTTTTCTTGCCATAAAGAAAAAAGGATCATATACTGGAAACAGGTATTTTTTTATCCCCCAAAAACCCTCGTCTTAACTTCTTCAATTAATTAAAAACAAAAGAAATGCGGTGATAAGCATTGCTACAAAGGGAACTGATCAACACGGCGCTGGGATTAACACCTCCGGATCTTTACCTGCACGGCGGCAGTATTGTAAATGTCTTTTCGGGGGAAATATACGAGGCGGACATTGCCATTAAAGACGGCCGCATTGCCTACGTGGGGAAAGACCTGGCAAACAGCGCTCTTTTAAAGCAGTGCCGGGTAATCGATGTGACGGGTTTTAACCTGCTGCCCGGATACATAGAACCTCACTGCCACCCCACACAGATCCACGATACCGTGGGGTTCACCAGAGACCTCCTGCAGCACGGGATAACGACGGTAGTGGCCGACTCGAACAGGATGCTGGAAACACTGGGGGCCAAAAACTTTATTCAATTTATGGCCGACATTGACAAAAGCACCCCCGTAAAAGTTTACTGGCTGGTGCGGCTGTTTTCCGAGAGCTACCCCTCGCCCAAAGAAGAACTTCTTTCCCTGCCTGAACTGGAGGAGCTGTTGTCCCTGCCCCGGATACTGGGTATTGGGGAGACAACCAGGTGGACATCCATCCTGCAAAAGGATTCCTTCCCGCTGGAGGCCATAACGATGACCAAAACGGCAGGAAAACGGGCTGACGGTCATACCGCCGGGGCGGGGGGCAAAAAATTATCGGCCCTGGCAGCAGCAGGAATTAGCGGTTGTCATGAAAGCGTGACCTCCATGGAAGTGCTGGAGCGACTGCGCAATGGTATGTACCTCCTGCTCAGGCACAGTTCCCAAAGGCCGGATCTTGATAATTTTCTGGAGATACTCCTGGACAAAAAAGTGGATTTGAGCCGTTTCATGCTGACCTGCGACGGCACCAGCCCCGCTTTTTTAGAGCAGGCCTGGAACGTTGCTGCTATCGCGGAGCTTATGATTAAAAAGGGGGTCGATCCCCTTGCCGCCCTGCGGATGATCACCTCTAACCCGGCCACTTATTTCCGCATCGACCATGAGATCGGGGCCATCGCACCCGGACGGGCCGCAGATATCGTCATAACCGAAGGCTTCGAACTGAGCCGCCCCCATACCGTCATCGTTGCCGGCCAGGTTGTCTGCGACAGGGATACAGGAATTCTGGTCCCGTCTGGAGACTCCCCCCATAAAGGCCTGGCCAAAACATATTTTACCTATGACTGGCAGGTTAAAGCGGACATCTTCGACGTCCCGGCCCTGGGGGCGAAAGATAACACCAGCATAAACTTTCCCGTGATAGAAATGGTAAGTGCCATCATCACCAAAAAGCAGGATTTTCTGCTGCCCGTAGTTAACGGAACTGTCGTCCCCGGAAAAAATTCCCCCCAGGGCCTTTTAAAGATCGCCCATCTGGATATGCAAAAACGCCGGTCCTGTACAGGATTTGTCAAAGGCCTGGCCCGGGATCTGGAGGGGTTTGCCAGCTCCCTATCCTGCGCTGTGGGAACGATTCTGGCGATGGGGAGCAGCGACGAAGCCATGGCCCTGGCTGCCAGGCGCGTCCTGGAACTGGGAGGGGGAATCGTCCTTGTGGAAAAAGGCAGTATTTTATGGGAGATGCGGTTGGAACTTGTGGCCGAATTATCGAGCCTGCCCTATAAGGAAATTATAAGACTGTCCGCTGAACTGGAGGAAATCATGGCCGGGAAAGGATATCCATGGGGGGATTTTTTCCATACGCTGATATTTTTGCCATGTGATTACCTGCCGTACATCAGGATCGGCAGGGAAGGCCTCTTCGACGTCCTGAGCAGGAAAATTATTTACCCTTCAGTCGTAGCAGCGACATAAAAACCTTTTATACTCCAAACAAGAAATCAGAATTCGAAAAAATATCAACTATTAGATACGAAAAATAATGTGGTTCCTGTAACTACTTGACAAAAGTAACTACAAGGGTTAAACTAAATTTAATCACAATTTTGCTTAAGGTGGTGTTTATGCCTTGTATAAAGCCAGTGTAGGTCTTCGGGAAGCCAAGACCAATTTAAGCAGGTTGGTTAAAGAAGTTCAAAAAGGCACGGAAATTATTCTTACAGAAAGAGGGAAACCCGTAGCCAGGTTAACTCCCCTCGAACAGGAATCTCTTTCCCTGGAACAGCGCTTAACCAAACTGGAACACGCCGGTTTCCTGGAACCGATGAAGAAAAGTGGCCGTAAATTACCCCCTCCTCTCCCTCTCCCTGATCAAAAAGCCCAGAGATTTTTGCAGGAGGATCGTGATAAATGAGTTCCAACCCAAAAATCCGGGTACTTTACTGGGACACCTCTGCTATTATCTCCGCCCTTTTAAAAGACGAACACAGTGAACAAGCCTTAAATTATGCCCATTCCGCAGGGGTACATTTAATTTCCAGCCTGGCCTTGGCAGAAACTCATGCCGTACTGAGCCGGATTAGACGCGAGCGACTGCTGGCCGATATTTTAAATGAAGCCTGTATGGAAGCCCTGGAAAAAGGACCATGGAGACAGCTGTTAATCGTCCCCGGTACTGCGGAAATAAAGATACTGGCTAAAAAATGGCCTTTACGCGGTGCAGACCTCTGGCACCTGGCGGCGGTAAAAACCCTGCAAAAAGAACTCCCCGAATTATTGATGCTGACTTTTGACCACAAACTTTATGACGCTGCCAATAGTGAACAGCTCGCTCTGGAACTCAGATGAAAGATTTTTAAAAGAAGCTTTAAGCAAACCGTTTGCTTGGGACCGCACGAAATCCGCCTTCTTTGTGTGGAAAACGCAGAGGGAGGAAGACTTTGCAGACTTCCTGTTCTTCTTAAAAAGTTTTCTTAAAAACATATTTTTATGGTTTTCCCCCCCGGGCAGAATTCCCTTACACCCTGTAAGGGAATTTTTTGTAGGCCTGTACCTTCCAAACAGTCTCCTTAAAAGCTCTAACAGCGCAAATAATAACCCGAACATTAGTTTGCCGGTATGCTGCAGTGCTGTACAATGATAGCAGGTCACCTCAGATGGTGACCCAAAGCAAAAAGAAAGGAGGTGCAATTCATGGCCGTAACTGCCAACCCTGTAGGCTCCCGCCTACAGCTTCGCCTCGTTGTGGGGCAGGATGCCGGAGGTAATCCTGTTTACCGCAGCCGCGCTTACTCCAATGTCAAACCGCAGGCTTCCGACCAGAACGTCTTTGACGTGGGGAATTCCCTGGCTAACCTCCAGCAGCATGACCTGGATGAAGTGCGCCGCATCAATGAGTCTGTCCTCACAGAGGGGTAAAAGCGCTGATCTCACCGGTATCAACAACCAAAACTCACAGAAAGGAGGGATAACGTGGAACAAACCCTGCGCCTGATTTTTCGTAACGCGGAAGGAAGGACTGTTACCATGTCCGTGAGCAATCCCAAGGATCCCCTGGAGAGCACCGACGTAGACAATGCCATGGATTTAATCATCAGCACTGACATTTTCCAGACCTCGGGCGGAAGCATTACGGAAAAGGTAAAGGCAGAAGTAGTCTCCAGGCAGGTAAACACTATCCTGGAATTCTAAAGTGGCAAAACGTGGGGCAGGGGGCCTGACTCCCCTGCCCTGATTTTAACCTACGGGAGGTGAAAACTCTTGGAAGAAATTGTCCCCCTGATCGCCAACCTGGGTTTTCCCATAGCTATCAGCCTCTACCTGCTGGTGCGTATAGAGGGAAAGCTGGAGAGCCTGACGATGAGCATCAGGGAGCTCTCCGAGGTCATTGGAAAGATGGTTTGAAGCTTAGTGAGGGGCTGTCCATAAGGGCAGCCCCTTTTTCATGGATTAATCCATGAAGCCAAATTTTATTTGTATTGTAAACGATGTTATTGTACGGTATAATATACGTAATAAAGTTACGGAATGGAGCAAAGCTTTTGAAAAAATACGCCAGGAGGTTGGAAATCAGGTTGGAACCACGGCAGATGGAACATTTAAAAGCCGAGGCCAGGGAGAGAAAAATACCGGTAGGCGAAATCGTTCGTGAAACTATAGATAAAAGGTATGCCGTTTCCCGGGATGAGAAAATAGCAGAAGCCCAAAAAATGTTCCGTCTTCAACTACCCGTGAAGGATTGGGAGACAATGAAAAAAGAGATTGAGACAGGCTATAAAAGATGAAAGTATTCCTCGATACATGCAGCCCCATGTACGCTGCCGGAAAAGAACATCCCTACAAAAAAGACTTTAATAACACAAAAATCGCCCCCTTGGAAATTACCCCTGAGGAGGCGTTTTGCTAACTGGTAATTTTTACAGGGGGGACTGATCCCTTATAAGTAAAGGAGATTCTAACAATAATGTTCAACCTTTCACTGCAGTCAATTTCCAGGGAATGTAATAATGATACTTACCTTAAGGGGTTGAAATATTTCCAAAATGGTGCCGTTATCCAGTTGCACTTTTTTAAGGAAGACCTTGTCTTTGAAGCCGTGGTAAAGGGAACCCGTCTCTACCATGTTAATATCGAATTCGACAGCAACGGTACTCTTTTAACTGCAGAATGTGATTGTCCCGCATTTGAAAACTATTCCGGTTACTGCAAACACATCGTTGCCGTTTTAACCTCAATCGTTCTTAAAAAGAAGTTTAAAAACACACCTGCTATCGAACAAAAGTCCATAAAAGATATTTTAGATTATTTCCAAAAAGAAAATAATCTAACCGGTAAACAGGAACTAAAGCTGGAGGTAACCCTAAAATATAACTTAAATTACTACGGGCAGGAACCTTACCGGAGACTTAGCTTGAAAGTTGGTCCGGATCGGACCTACATAGTAAAAAACATTAGTCAATTTATTGAAGCAAAAGAGGAAGAACGAAGCCATTATTTTGGTAAAAAGTTTACTTTTGACCCCTGTCATCATACCTTTAGCCCTCTGGACCAGCCTGTTCTGGATTTACTTACGGAGATATACGCGCTAGATACTTTAAGAGAAGGATCCTTTTTCTCCGGCAGCAGGCAACTTAACGGAAAAGAAGTGGCCCTCCCCAACTTCTTTTTTAAAAGATTCCTGAATGTCCTGAAAGGACGTAAATTCTCCGCTATTATTTTAAATAATGAATATACCGACATGGAGATACAGGAAGAAGACCTGGCCCTTAATTTTTCCCTAACAAAGAAAAAGGAAGGCTTTCTTCTGGAGCTTAAGGAGAAAGATCCCATCATTCCCCTAACCACAGAAGGAGAATATTTCTTTTACAGAAATAAAATCTATAATATATCCGGGACACAAAACTACAGCTTTTTACCTTTTTACAGGAATTTTTTAAGAAACAAAACCCTCTCTATCTTTATTGAGAAAGAATATAAAGAAAGGTTCGCGTCTGAGTTGCTTCCTCGTCTTGAAGAAGCGGGAAGGCTTAACATAGATACTGAGCTTAAGGCATCTTTTTACCGGGAACCGCTGCAGGCGGAAATATACCTTGATAACGAAGAAGAGGCTATTTCCGCCAGGCTCAGGTTTAATTACGGTAACCGCAGCATAAACCCCTTTTCCTCTGAAAGCCAAACTGCGTCCTCCGGAAAGGGTATCCTTATCAGGGAAGAAAAAAAGGAAAAACAGATCAAAACTCTCTTTCAGGAAAGCGAATTCAAAATCATGGGAGAAGCGATGTACCTGGAGGATGAAGAAAAGATCCTGCGCTTCGTGTATAATATCCTGCCTGAACTGCAGAAACATGCTACCATTTACTACAGTGAAAATTTTAAAAAGGTAAAGGTAAGGACAGCACCGCGTTTTAATGGGAGAGTAGATCTAAATTCAGGCTTGAATATGCTGGAATTTAGCCTGGAACTGGAAGGGACAAGCAAGGAAGAACTTTTCAACATCTGGAAATCAATAAAAGAAAAGCGAAAATACCACCGCTTAAAAGACGGTTCGTTTCTACCCCTTGAATCAGAAGAACTCCAGGCCATAGCCCGACTGCTAGACAGTCTGGAGCTTAAAAAAAACGACCTGCAAAAAGGGACAGCTACACTACCTAAAGCACATGCCGTCTACCTGGAGCAGTTCCTACAGGAAAACAAGCTGGAATCGCTGCAGCAAAGTGAAGAATTTAAAACACTGGTTAACAACCTGCGCCAGCCGGGGGAAATGAACTTTGAACTCCCTTCGTCCCTGCAAAATGTTCTGCGGGACTACCAAAAATTTGGCTTTAAGTGGCTCAAAACCCTGTCTTACTACGGCTTCGGAGGAATCCTCGCCGACGACATGGGGCTGGGAAAAACCCTGCAGACCATTGCCTTTATTCTCTCCGAACGGCAGGAAAATCCCCAACCGGTGTTAGTAATAGCTCCTACCTCCCTTATTTTTAACTGGGAGGCAGAGATCCATAAATTTACCCCTGAGTTAAAAGTACTGGTTGTCTCCGGAACAAAAAAAGAAAGGGACGAACTGCTGTCCAGGGCAGGAAAATATGATGTAATAATAACATCTTACCCCCTGCTGCGCAGGGATATTATAGCTCTCGAAAGACTTCAATTCAGCTACTGTATCTTGGACGAAGCCCAACATATCAAAAACCCCAACTCTCACTCAGCCCTTGCAGCCAGAAAAATTCCCGCAGCGAACTTTTTCGCTTTAACAGGGACACCCATGGAAAATTCCCTTACAGAGCTATGGTCTATCTTCCACTGTATCTTGCCCGGGTACTTGTACTCACATAAAAATTTTGTCCAGAAATTTACCCCTGCCACCAAAAAACATCATGAGGACCAGGATCATGCTATGAAGGAAATCACCAGGAAAGTGAGGCCTTTTATACTGCGCCGCTTAAAAAAAGACGTTTTAAAAGAACTACCTCCTAAAATTGAAAATAAAATGGTTTCGGAGCTGACTAAAGAACAGAAAAAAATTTACCGGGCCTATCTGGAAAGCCTTCGCAGTGAAGCTAGAGCGGAAATCAAACTTTATGGTTTCGAAAAAAACCGCCTGAAAATACTGGCCGGCCTGACCCGCCTACGACAGATTTGCTGTCACCCGGCTCTTTTTATCGAAAACTTCAAGGGGGAAAGCGGAAAGCTCATTCAGCTCCGGGAGGTACTGCAGGAAGCTGTAAGCGGAGGGCATCGCATACTGCTTTTTTCCCAGTTCACAGGGATGCTGCAGCTTATAAAAAAGATGATTGAAAAAGATGGTTACAGCTATTTTTATCTCGACGGCTCCGTTAAATCCGGAGAACGTCTGCAAATGGTAAAAGACTTTAACAGTGGACAGGGAAATATTTTCCTGATCTCTTTAAAGGCCGGGGGGACAGGCCTGAACCTTACCGGCGCCGATACGGTTATTCTCTATGACCTGTGGTGGAACCCTGCTGTAGAGGATCAGGCTGCCGGCCGGGCCCACCGTATTGGCCAGCAAAACATGGTACAGGTTATTAAGCTGTTAGCGAAGGGGACCATTGAAGAAAAGATTTATGAACTCCAGCAAAAGAAAAAGGAACTGATCGACCGGGTTATCCAATCCGGTGAAACACTCCTCTCAGCCATGAGCGCGGAAGACATCAAAGAGCTTCTGGAAATATAGGCACTCAGTAAAAAACGGAGTATTTTTACAGGGGGACAGACCCCTTTTGGGGAAATATGGTAGTTTTAGGTTCTCCTGCTTCTTTTGCGGAGCAGCCCTCCCGGAAGAATTTCAATTTTTCCTTCTAATTCTAACATGGAGAGCGCCTCTAAAAAAACGGTCCTGTTTTCTAAAAAGAAGCAGCGATCCGGTCGGTGCTTTGGGGTGCGCCGGTAAGAAGAGACCGGATTTCTTGTTCTAACGGGTTTGAGCTGCCATCCCCGGAAACAGACCACTTTACTTTTTGCACCCTGTCAAGGGCAAGCGGTTCTGGCAACATTTCTTTTTCCCCAGGTGTTAATGCGGGTAACGGCCATATCAACCTCCTCCTTTTGTGATTAATAGTAATAATGCGTAGATTATAATCAAAACGGCTATAGAACCATAGAACCATCCTAAGGTTATAGAAAACATAATCCGAAGTATTGACTGAACCTTGTCTTTAAACCTGTAAGCATTCATATCAAATAGATATTCCTCCGTCTTCAACCTGTTATTGATTACCCACTCATACAACTTTCTATACATCCGTTCCTGACATAAAAAGTATGCATCCAAAAACCAAAAAACCAACAATGGGATAAAGGCAATCAAAATTTGATACTTCTCAGTCCCTTTTAATAATAAACTCACAACGACAAGGGTTATAGCCCACCCTTTTATCATAAAGGAGTTGAATGCTATACGTTTTATGATGTCCTGAATTATCTCAATCTCCTTTAGCATATATTCTTTCAGATTCTCTTTATTCTCCATATTCATCATCTCCTTTCATGGCACATTCTTTCGTATAACGTTCCCAGCATATACGACATTGCGACCAAAGGGAGCAATGTCATGGGGTATGTGGGTATGGGGGTCAGTCTTGTATTATTGTAATCAGTTTCTACGCTCCGGCTACTCTTCCTTCCAGAATAAAAAGATTTGTCGCTGCTTTAAAATGAGCACAAAAAAAGCCCCGGGTAATTTTGGGACACCTCTGCCGTTACCTCCGCCCTTTTTCAAGACGAACACAGTGAAGAAGCCTTAAAATATGCCAATTCCGAAGGGGCTTGGTTATATTCTTCTCATGGGATTATAACAATGCTCGTCGTTACCCGCCTTTCCGTACCGTCGGAGGGGCGATTTAAAACTTTTCCATTATAGTAGAAAGTACTGGAACCCCCTCCATCTAAATTATAAGCATCCCGAACTTTAAATTCCAATAACTTTTCTTGTGCTTCTTCCAACGTCACACCTGTGCTCCAACCCTGCCTTCGCCCATCGATGACAATAAAAAGAAGATCGTCATTTTCAAAGTGACCGATTAGTGTACGGGGGTGCCTGGTGTTAGCCCATGCTGCCGGTATGGGCTGCTTTTTCCCATCTTTCAACAATGTCGGCAAAAAGCTGGCCCCATGCAAAACGTCCAGCGCCAAAAGCTGTTCTTTCGTTTCTATACGTCCACCGACAAGCTGTCCGCTGCGATTAAAGCCGACGAAACTCAGGTCAGAATCATAAGTGGAAAACGTAAGCACCTCTCCATCAATCACCGTAATGCCCAAAGGGAGTAAACCCCCTTCGTGAGCAAAAAAGCCTCCGGCATTAACCGCTAAGACCGCTCCGGTGCGCTCGGCGGCAGCGCTCGTAGTTTCCCCCTGACTCTTAACCTGGTCTCCTGCCAGGACCATTTTTAACGCATCTATATTATGCAGCCGTACCTTGGCCATATACCCCCGGTACCCCGCCTCTTCCAGGGAGTAAACCTTAATGGTGGCATTTTTACCAAAGGTTTGCCCGATAGGATCTCCCAGCAAATTCGCCAGTACAGAATCAAGCATATCAATGGAAGCTTTCCTCTGCTCAACCGAGGCGGCCAGCAAACCCTGCAAATACGCATACTGCTCTTCATAAGCCCGCAGCTCAGCATAGGCATCTTTGCGTATATAGCTGACTAACCGGCTTGCCGTCTCTGCTGTTACACGCACTTCCCGGATTGAATCTTGCAGCGCGAGCATTTGCCCCGACAGCTGATCCGCCTCTTGTTGAAATAGCTCCCCCCTCAGCGCCAGGGCCCTAGCTTCAGGTAAAGAGAAAGGCTTCATCTGCGCGTAAGCGATCCCTAAACCCAAAAAAGGGGCCAGTACAAGCACAGCCAATATTTGCAATTTATAACGCACGAACAGCTTCCTCCAGTTTGCGTATTTGTTCTTTTAAAGCAGCTAATTGCTTATCTAATTCCGTAATTCGTTCTTGTAAACTTTGACGCGTTTGGTCCGTTCCGGTTATCGACTCACCCGTCAGCTCCAGCTCCTCTTGAATCATCTGCATCTCGCTGCGAATCTGCCGCATCTCTTCCTTATAATTTTCCAGCTCTTGATGAAACAGCTGCATTGCTCCTGTGATCTCACTTTCGATGCGCTGGTTTTGCAGCTTCAACTCGTTAATCTGATTTGAAACATGCTGCTCCGTCTTGCGCAGGTGTTCCCGCGCTAAAAAGTATCCTCCACAAACAAGTCCTCCCCACAATAACAGAATAAGAAGAAAAGACACGGCTGTTTTTTGCCTTTCCCCTCGCAGTTTCTTCCCGGATTTCGTTTTATTACTTAATTGCTGCCTTTGAACTTGAGAACGGGTACTATGAATTAAGTCCTGGTCATTCATGAAAAATCGGCAAGGAGTTCCCGAATGTATTCAGGAGAGGAAATGTCTACCCTGCCTTCCTCCCTTCGTATACTAATAATGTGCCGGAGCAGTAACCTGATGATGCTGAATTCGCAAACTCATAATAACTAATAACTAAATCACCGAACAGCAGGAAAGGCATCTTCGACGTCCTCAGCAGGGAAATAATTTACTCTTCGCTTGTACAGAAAAAATAAATCCCTGAATCTATCTACTTTTTTCCCGGCTGCTCCGGAGGTATTATCTTGAATCCGGCCTTCCGAAACGCTTCCCACAGCCTCGCATCCCAGCAGCCTGTTAACAACTCCTCTTCTTTTAGGCTCTCTGCCAGGACAATTGCACTAGCCAGGTGAATGGCATCAAAACCCCGCAAGCAATATCTCTCCACCAGTTTTCCCGTTTTCATAATGATTCTATCAGTTACTTCCAGAGAAAAATATGAAGTCCAGTCTTCCTGAAAATTTTCTCTAATATCTTCATAATCAATTTCCGTTAAAATCCCTTCACGCCGGCTGCGAGCAAAGGCAGCTCTTGCTTCTGCATACGCCACCTTTGAAGTTGACACTAAAGAACATCTCTCTACAGCCTTCGTTACAATATCACTGCCGTCCTCTTCCACATACAGCTTTACAAGGGCACTGGTATCAAAGTAGCAAATCATCTCCGGTCCTCAACTACGATTTCAGCTAAGGTTTTTTTACCCTGATTTTTTAATTTTAAAGGGGTCCTTCCACCTGGTTTTCCACCTTTCCATGCGGCAAGGCCTCCTTCCAGCATTCTGCTTGCTTCCCTGGGAAAACCTTCCTCAACGGGAATCAGCTTTGCAACAGGTACTCCCCGCTCTGTTATGGTAATAATTTCTCCCTTTTTAACTCTCTGCAGATATTGGCTTAAAGAATTTTTTGCCTCTCTAACTCCTATTTTTTCCATTCAAATTCCCCCAAACCACACTTGTGTCTACATTATACATCTTTTGTAGCCCCAAAGCAAGAATGGTAGCAGATTTTTCATCTTCTCACTGTAGAGATACCCTATCTTAAAAGCAGAAGCGCGAACAGGTATGCTGCTCCCCCTGCAGCAAAACAAAATGGAAGGCTTAAGGCCATTCTTCTCGGAGCAAAGTGAAAACACCTGTTACTATTTCCGTTACACCGGAAGATGCCTTAATTAATACAGATGTTAAGTTCTTTGTGAAGCTTCTTGATGAAAAAGGTAATGCAGTAACCTTAGGAAGTGGCGCAGTAGTAACACCTACTATTTATGTAGTTTCTAAGCCTGCTGGTGCAGTTGTTTCCTACAATGCGAGAGCGACCCAGGTGCAAACAGGCCTAAGAGAAGCTGGTGATGCTTATTTCACAGCTAGAAGTGATACAGCCGGTGTAGTAGTATTACAAGTAATTATTGATGTAGATGGAACTAAATTTACTAAGGCAGTATCCATAGAGTTTAAAGCTCCCAAGCCTCCAGTGGAAAAAGGCGCTGCCAATCTCATCATGTTCATTGGTTCCAAGGGCTATGTTACCGATGGCGCTGGTGCAATTGCCGATATGGCTCCGTTCATCCAGGATGGCCGTACCTTCGTACCGGTAAGAGTTATTGCCGAGGCTTTCGGTGCAGTAGCCGACTGGACGCCGAAGAATGCTGCTGTCGAAGTGGTCACCCTGACCCGTGACGACATCCAGATTACCATCAACATCGGCTCCTACGTCATTAATGTTGTCAAAGACGGCGTTACCCGCACGGTAACCTCCGATGTCGCTGCCTTCATTAAGGACGGCCGCACCGTGCTGCCCTTCCGCGTCATCGCTGAAGCGTTCGGCGCAGAAGTTGACTACGGCCCGAAAGATGCCGCCATCGAGTGGGTAAGCTTCAAGCAGTAACAGCTACAGCTTAAGTAGCAATCAGAAGGGGAGAGTTTAACCGCTCTCCCCTTTTTCACGCCTCCC
>QZJM01000040.1 GCA_003605065.1 Dethiobacter sp.
ATGATAACAGTATTGCGAAAGTCTACGGTTCGCCCGTGGGAATCGGTTAAACGCCCGTCGTCCAGTATCTGCAGGAGGGTATTAAAAACATCACTGTGCACTTTTTCAATTTCATCGAAAAGCACAACGCTGTAGGGTTAAGGAATTTTAACGTTAGCTGCTCTTTTTTATTATTACTTATGGTAAAAACTGGGTCCCTTGTTTACACCCCTTCGAATATATGTTATAATAACAATAATTAACAAATAAAAGGATATAAAAAAGATCTAATAAAACGCCGTCTTTTAGATAAAACTTATTGATTCTTAATTATATCGCTGCAGTACAACTCCTGCTATTTATTAGAATATTTTGGAGGATTTCTGTTATGTCCATGGTCACTGAGGAGAAGAGACAAATCGCCCTGAAAAGAGCTGAGGAACTGAAGGAAAGAATTTCAGATTATCTTGAGTACAAGAAAAAGATTCCTACCGGTTTTAAAGAATGGAATAAAATAAAAGAAAGACAGGAAAAAATTAAAGAGATCTTTGGTGCTTCGGAAGCAGAGTGGAAGGATTGGAAATGGCAGCTGAGAAATCGCATCAATAAAGTAGAGACTCTAAAAAAATTTTTTAATCTTACACCGGAGGAAAAAGATATTTCTTTAACAGGGAGTAAATTCCGTTGGGCGGTGGTGCCTTATTACCTCAGCCTTATTGATCCCGAAAATCCGGCTGATCCCGTTCGCCTTCAATCCATTCCTTCCATAGAAGAGTATTTTGATGCCAGCGGGGTTATGGACCCAATGGCCGAAGAGTTTACCTCTCCTGCTCTTGCTGTTACCAGGAGGTACCCGGACCGACTTATCATAAACGTTACTAACCAGTGTCCCAGT
The DNA here is from genome assembly GCA_003605065.1 of Dethiobacter sp. Classification (GTDB taxonomy): domain Bacteria; phylum Bacillota; class Dethiobacteria; order DTU022; family UBA8154; genus UBA9862. Next base: position 875 of record QZJM01000040.1, read on the forward strand.
TATTGCCGTCACTGCCAACGCCGCCGCAATATTGGAGAGGTAGATCGCCAGGCGCCCCGGGAAGAAATAAAAGTTGCCTTAAAATATATTGCTGAAAATGAGGAAATAAGGGATGTACTCCTTACGGGTGGAGATGCCCTGATGCTTTCCGATAAAACACTTGACTGGATCCTAACGGAACTGGATAACATCCCTCATGTGGAGATCAAACGCCTGGGAACCAGAGCCCCCGTAACACTGCCATATAGAATTACCGGCGAACTATGCCAGATGCTGAGCCGTCATTTGCCTTTATATATCAATACCCATTTCAATCATCCCCTGGAGGTTACTCCTGACTCCAGGGATGCCTGCTGGGCCCTGGCCAGATGTGGAATCAATCTGGGCAACCAGGCAGTGTTGCTGAAAGGTATTAATAATCATCCCCTGCTCATGAGAAATTTAAACCAGGAACTGTTAAAGATTATGGTAAGGCCTTATTATATCTTCCATGCCAAGGGGGTTAGGGGAACCAGGCATTTCCGGACCAGGGTGGAAGAAGGAATTGAAATCATGGAACAACTAAGGGGTTATACTTCAGGATTGGCCGTTCCCACTTTTATAGTTAATGCCCCCAAGGGGTACGGTAAAACACCCATGCTGGCTGAATATCTTGTTTCCATGGGAGCAAACAAGCTGCTCATCAGAACGTGGGAAAAGAGGATCCTGGAATACGAGAATGATGAAGATATTTAAAAGCTTTTACCGGTAACCGGTTAAACGGAGCCATGAGTGCAACCACTCATGGTTTCATTGTAAGTGGGTAGTACATTGTCATTGCTTTAAAAATAGTATTACTTATAACTGGTATTGTAGAAAGGAGACATTTGCACCGTGCTGCAGCATAAGACCTTCAAAGCAAGGTATTATCATGGACTGAATTTAATTCCCTCCCTTGGTCCTATAAAAACTCGAAGATTAATTCAGCATTTTGGCCTTCCGGAGCAGGTATGGAAGGCTACGCCTGATGAATTGGCCGAAATAGAGGGTTTTAGCAGGCCCATGGCGGAAAGAATTGTCCAGGAACGCAGTAAAATTGACCTGGAAAGAACCTGGGAAGATGTTCTGAAAAGAGGTTGCTCTGTTATAACCTGGGAAGATGCAGATTATCCCTTACTTTTGCAGGAGATCTACGATCCTCCACCTATTCTTTATTTCAGCGGGGATATTAAGGTCATAAACGGGTATTGTTTGGCTATTGTCGGCAGCCGGCGTCATAGCATTTACGGAAAAGAAATAGCTTATAAATTTGCTTCAAAATTATCAAACTATGGTTTATCAATTGTAAGTGGTATGGCACGGGGTATTGACACCTGGGCTCATAAAGGGGTTCTGGATGCCGGTGGGAAAACCGCAGCTGTTTTGGGGTGCGGACTGGACATTTGCTACCCTCCTGAAAACAGATCTGTCATGGAAAAGATCCAGGTTTCCGGGATTGTTATAAGCGAATTCCCCCCCGGAAGTCAGCCGTTGCCACAGAATTTCCCCCGCAGAAACCGTATTATAAGTGGTCTCTCCCAGGGAACAATAGTTATTGAAGCAGGAGAAAAAAGCGGTGCCCTGATTACGACGGATTTTGCCCTGGAACAGGGTAGGGAAGTTTTTGCTGTTCCCGGTAGTATTGCCAGCCCTTACAGCAAGGGCTGTCATAAGTTGCTAAAAGAAGGAGCAAAGCTGGTGGAAAAAGTGGAAGATATTTTAGAGGAGATATCGCTTCCTTCTCTTACCAAAGATTCCTTTTCCCCGGCCTCAAAGGATGATACCAAACGTGTCCTAAGCAACGGGAGCGGTTTGGAAAAGCAGCAGCAGCTTGAACCGGATGAAATAACATTGCTTGAATTTATTCCTTATGAACCTCTTACGCTGGAAGATATCGTTTGTCTTAGCAAAATGCCCCTTTCTCTGGTTAATACTCTACTGCTGGAGTTGGAAATGAAAAGGGTGATCAAGCAGCTGCCGGGGAAATATTTTGTAAGGAACTAAGCAGGGAGGTGTCTGAATGTACCTGGTAATAGTTGAATCCCCAGCCAAAGCCAGAACTATCGGCAAGTATTTGGGCAGACAGTTTAAAGTAAAAGCTTCTATCGGCCACCTGGTAGACTTGCCGAAAAGCCAGCTGGGAGTAGATTTAGAAAACAGATTTGAACCTAAGTATATTACCATAAGAGGTAAAGGCAAAATTTTAAAGGAGTTGAAAGAAGCCAGCAAAAAAGCGACACAAATTTTTCTGGCGACCGACCCTGACAGGGAAGGAGAAGCCATAAGCTGGCATTTGAGTAATTCGCTGGGTATAAAAGAAAATGTACCCTGCAGGGTAGAATTTCATGAAATTACCAAAACAGCTATTAAAAATGCATTTTCCAGGCCGCGGCTTCTTGATATTAATAGAATTGAAGCCCAGCAGGCAAGACGTATTTTAGATAGAATGGTAGGTTATATGATTAGCCCCCTGCTCTGGGAAAAAATACGCAAAGGTCTAAGTGCGGGAAGGGTGCAGTCAGTGGCGGCACGGCTGATTTGTGACCGGGAAAAAGAAATCGAGTCTTTTATTCCGGAGGAATACTGGACCATAGAGGGAAATTTTAAAGAACCCGAGGAAGGGAATGTTTTTGCAGCAAGGTTTTATGGTAAAGCAGGTAAGAGAATAAATCTTGCCCGGGAAAAAGAGGTCAATACTGTTTTACAGCGATTAGGCGGCAGAAATTATGAAATCCTGAAAGTTCAGTTTCAGGAAAGAAGGCGTAACCCGGCACATCCGTTTACTACCAGCACCTTGCAGCAGGAAGCCTCCAGAAAACTGGGCTTTACTACCAAAAAAACGATGATTATAGCACAACAACTTTATGAAGGAATTGAAGTGGGGCAAAAAGGAGAGCCTGTCGGTTTAATTACCTACATGCGCACCGATGCCACATTTATTTCCCCGCTGGCTCAGGAAGAGGTCAGAAAGTATATTAGCATGGTCTTTGGAGATGAATACCTGCCGGAGAAACCCAGGATCTTTACAGCCAGAAAAGGCGCCCAGGAGGCTCATGAAGCCATTCGCCCTACTTCGATCTCAAGAGGACCGGATGAAATTAAAGGTTTTTTAAGCAGGGATCAATACAAGCTTTATAAATTGATCTGGGACCGCTTCCTGGCCAGTCAAATGGAAGCGGCTTTAATAGAACAGGTAAAAGTTGATATCGGTGCAGGGGAGTTTATATTTAAAGCCAGTGGTTCCAGTATTAAATTCCCGGGGTTTATGGTTATATATATTGAAGGGGAAGATGAGGAAAAAGAAAAAGAAAACCAACTTCCTTCCTTAAAAGAAGGTCAAAAACTGGAGCTTGTATCTTTAAACCCAAATCAGCATTTTACCCAACCCCCACCACGTTTTACGGAAGCAGCCCTGGTTAAAACCATGGAAAACAGGGGGATAGGAAGACCAAGTACCTATTCTCCTACTATTGAAACTATACTGAGCAGGGGTTATGTGATCAAGCAAGACAAGGTTTTGAAACCGACTGAACTGGGGTTTATTGTTGTAGACCTGATGAAAAATTTTTTCCCGGAAATAATCGATGTGGACTTTACGGCCCAGCTGGAGGATCAATTGGATAAGGTAGAATCTGGAGAAACATCCCGCTTAAAAGTATTAAGTGAGTTCTTTGTCTCGTTTAAAGATCGTTTAAGTGTAGCCAGGGAAGAAATGGAAAAGATAGAACTCCAAGACGAGGAAACAGAAGAAGTCTGTCTTCTTTGCGGGAGGAGACTGGTTAAAAAACACGGGCGCTTTGGAAAATTTCTTGCTTGCCCCGGTTTCCCCGAATGTCGCTATACCATGCAGGTGAAAATAAATACCGGTGTTAAGTGTCCTCTTTGTGAGGGAGATATAATTGAGCGCAGGAGCAAAAAAGGAAAAAAATTTTATGGTTGTAGCAACTACCCCGGCTGCAAATTTGTTTCCTGGGATAAACCCCTGGATAAGAAATGCCCGGAATGCGGTTATTTTTTAGTTGAAAAAAGTTTTCGCGACATAGGTACCGGCTTGCGCTGCGGTAACAAGGAATGCGAATACCAGGAGAAAAAGCCGGCCAAAAGCGAAAGCAAAAAATAGTTCAGGGGGTGCTCATATTAAAGAGAAAGTGGTAGTAATTGGTGCAGGATTGGCCGGGTCGGAGGCAGCCTGGCAGATAGCCAGGAGAGGAGTAAGAGTATCTCTTTATGAGATGAGACCCCGGAAAATGACCCCGGCTCATCATAGCGGTTACTTTGCAGAACTCGTTTGCAGTAATTCATTGCGTGCTGTTTCTCTAAACAATGCTGTGGGTTTGCTTAAAGAAGAGATGAACCTGTTCGATTCCCTGGTAATGAAATGTGCCCTTAATGCTTCTATTCCGGCTGGGGGCGCTCTCGCCGTGGACAGGGACGAATTTGCCCGGCAGGTTACCACAACATTGCAGAACCATCCTTTAGTAGAAATTCATTTTGAAGAGATAACCGACATACCACCGGAAAGGCCGGTAATTATCGCTACGGGCCCTCTTACTTCTCCCGGACTGGCTCTTACTTTAGAAAAATTTACAGGACTTGGAAAGCTCTATTTTTATGATGCTGCTGCTCCTATTGTCACTTTTGAGTCAGTTGACCTGAAAAAAACTTTTTTTGCTTCACGATATGATAAGGGTGGTGAGGATTATCTGAATTGCCCGATGAAGAAGGAAGAGTATGAACTGTTTTGGAAAGAGCTGTGCGAAGGAGAAGTAACCGAGAGTAAAGAGTTTGAAAAAGAAATTTTTTTTGAGGGCTGCATGCCTGTAGAAGTTCTGGCTAACAGGGGAAAAGATACTTTGAGATATGGACCGTTAAAGCCGGTGGGCATAACTTTACCGTCGGGAGAACAACCTTTTGCTGTCGTGCAGTTAAGGAGGGATAATAGAGAAGGGACTCTCTATAATATGGTAGGTTTCCAAACCCGTCTTAAATGGCCGGAGCAAAAACGTATTTTTTGCTTAATTCCCGGATTGGAAAGGGCGGAATTTATTCGTTATGGCGTAATGCACAGGAACATATTTATTAATTCACCCCTTCTCTTAAAGCCTACCCTGGAGATGAAAGACTACGCCGGTATTTTCTTTGCCGGTCAGATTACCGGCGTCGAGGGATATGTTGAATCGGCTGCCACTGGTATTATTGCGGGTATAAACGCCTGTTGTTTTGTTAATAAGAATGAATCCCTTGTTTTTCCTCCAGAGACAGCAACAGGCTCGTTGGCACACTATATTACCTCTGCAAATCCGGAGAATTTTCAACCTATGAATGTAAATTATGGACTTTTCCCCCCCCTGCCTTATCGGGTTGCCAGGCAAAAAAGAAAAGAGCTGCTGGCCAGGAGGAGCCTTGAGGTATTGTCGAGTTTTCGAAAAAAATTCCACGGGTTGCTTGCATAATATGTATGATTATGCTAATATTGAAATTAAGGCTAGAATTATGGATAATTATTTAAAGAATTTCCTACAATCGTTGAAAATAGAAAAAAATTCTGCTTTATTGACTGTCAGGGCGTATGAAAAGGATATTCAACAATTTTTACGTTTCCTTGATAGTAAAGGTTTTGAGTTGCTGGACCTAAATTATTTAACTTTACGCCATTACCTGGCCCTCCTTAAAGAACAAAAATATGCCCGCAGCACTATTGCCAGGAAAATGTCCGCAATCAGGGGGTTTCTTAGGTTTCTAAAAAGAGAAAGTTTACTCTGTAATAATACCTGGGAGATCGTTTCTACTCCGAAAAAAGAGAAAAGGCTTCCCAAGTTTCTTTATGTAGACGAGGTTTTGGAACTCCTGGACGCTCCCCCAAAGGAATCCGTTTTGGGATGCAGGGACAGGGCTATTTTAGAAGTACTTTATGGCACAGGTATAAGGGTGGCTGAACTGGCTGATTTAACATTGTCCTCCGTAAACATGGAAGAAGGATATATAAAAGTTAAAGGAAAGGGATCCAAGGAAAGAATAGTTCCTGTTGGAAAATATGCCCTGCAAGCCGTGGCCGTGTATTTAAAGAAGAGCCGGCCCTTATTGGATGCTCGTCAAAGAAATAAAGATAAAAGCCTGGCATTATTCCTTAACAGGTTCGGTCAGGATTTATCAGATAGAAGTGTTCGACGCCTGGTACAAAAATACGGGCTAAAAGTGAGCAATAAAAGTAACTTGAGCCCCCATATCCTGCGCCATTCTTTTGCCAGTCACCTTTTAAATGCTGGTGCCGATCTGAGAGCAGTGCAGGAAATTTTGGGGCATGTTTCTGTATCAACGACGCAAATTTATACTCATATAACCAGGGAAGAGCTAAAAAGAACTTATTTAAAAACACATCCGAGGGCATGAAAAAAATTATCAAAAGCTTTTCTATATTATTGTAATTAAAAGGGAGAAAATTCAATTGTTTAACTCCACTACGATCCTGGCAGTAAAAAAGGGTGACAAAGTGGCAATTGCCGGAGATGGTCAGGTGACTTTCCAGGGGAATATTATTCTAAAACAAAAAGCCCGGAAAGTTAGAAAACTTTATAAAGAGAACGTTATTGCAGGCTTCGCCGGTTCTGTGGCAGATGCTCTGACTCTTTTTGAAAGATTTGAAAAACAACTGGAAAATTATCACGGAAATTTACGCAGAGCTGCTGTGGAACTGGCCAAAGAATGGAGAACAGATCGCTATTTAAGAAAATTAGAAGCATTGTTAATCGTAGCTGCTAAAGAGGGGTTGCTTCTGATTTCGGGGACCGGTGAGGTAATAGAACCTGATGACGGAATAGCTGCCATAGGATCAGGCGGGGGGTTTGCTCTTGCCGCAGCCAGGGCTCTTGTAAGGAATACGGGTTTAACTGCAGGGGAGATAGCCCGCACGGCCCTTTTAATTACCTCAGAAATTTGTGTCTTTACCAATGATAATATCCTGGTAGAGGAAATTTAAACGGAATGCTGAACCATTTTAAAAAACGAAGATTAATGAGTATCTATAGATATTGTTTGGAGGTGTATTGTTAAACCAAATGTTTGGTCTTGAAGCGGAATTAACGCCAAAAGAAATTGTAAAAGAACTGGATAAATATATTATCGGCCAGGGAGAGGCAAAAAAATGTGTGGCTGTGGCCCTGCGTAACAGGTATAGGCGGAGAAAATTAAAAGAAAAAATTAAAGATGAAATTGTTCCCAAAAATATTGTGATGATCGGTCCCACCGGCGTGGGAAAGACAGAAATTGCCAGAAGGTTGGCACGCCTGGTTAATGCTCCTTTTATAAAAGTAGAAGCTACCAAATTTACCGAAGTAGGTTATGTAGGTAGAGATGTAGATTCTATTGTCAGGGATTTAATAGAAATATCAGTAAGAATTGTTAAAACAGAAAAAATTAAAAATGTGGAGGTTAAAGCTTCTGAGCTGGCCGAAGAAAGGCTTTTAGATTTGTTTACTCCTTTACCTAAAAGGCAAAAGGCCGGGACCAACCCCTTAAGCCTGTTATTTCAGACCTCCATGGCGTCTTTTTCTCCAGAAAAAGATCCGGAAGGTACCCAGGAAAATTTGACAAATGTTCTGGAAGAACGTGAGATTATCCTGCAGAAGCTTAAAAGAGGGGAATTAGAGGAAGAAATGGTTGAAGTAGAGCTAGAAGAACGTTCTCCACAGATGATGGGAGTATTTTCCGGACTTGGCTTAGAAGAAGGGGGTGTAAATTTTCAGGATATTTTTAGTAACTTTTTGCCTGCAAAAAAGAAAAAGAAGAAGCTTCCTCTAAAGCAGGCACGAAAGATCCTGCAGCAAGAAGAGGGAGAGAAGCTTATTGATATGGATGAAGTTATCAATGAAGCTATTGATAGAGCAGAACAGTCGGGAATTGTTTTTTTAGACGAAATTGACAAGATTGCCGGGAAAGAAACTTCTCCTGCCGGACCCGATGTATCCAGGGAGGGGGTTCAGAGGGATATTCTACCCATAGTCGAAGGTTCAACAGTAATGACCAAGTATGGTCCTGTTAAAACGGATTATATGCTTTTTATTGCTGCGGGAGCATTTCATTTTACAAAACCCTCCGATCTTATCCCTGAACTACAGGGAAGGTTCCCGATCAGAGTTGAACTGCAAAGCCTGTCAAATGAGGATTTTAAAAAAATATTAACCGAACCTGAAAATGCTCTAATCAAACAATATTCAGCTCTACTAACAACAGAGGGGGTGACGATCGAGTTTACTGATGATGGCATTGAACAAATTGCTGATATAGCCTGTTCCTTGAATGATGAATTGGAAAACATTGGTGCCAGACGCCTGCATACGATCATGGAAAAGTTGTTGGAAGATATCTCTTACGAAGGTCCGGACTTGAAAGGACAAAAATTTGTTATAAATAGTGAGTATGTTAAGAATAAATTAAAAGATATTGTTAAAAATAAAGATTTAAGCAGATATATTTTATAATTTCAGAATTTCTTGCTTTAAAGGTTTCCTTAGTACAAAATCCCGTTTTAGCCGGGCTCTTTAATTATAAACTATTAAATTGAAAGGGTGGAATTAGATTGATAACTTCTCCTTTATTAGAAAAAACACGCCGTATTAATAAGATTCTTCAAAAAACGGCTGGGCAAAGAGTTGATTTCTCTGAGGTGGCTGAAGTTTTAAAAAATGTTATTCATGCCAATGTTTATCTTGTTGATCGGGAAGGCAAAATCTTAGGGTATGCTATAGTTGACGAGTTTGAGTGTGAAATAATGGTTAGCCAGGTGCTCAAGAGCGGTGATTTTCCTGAACGTTACAATGATTTCTTACTGCGCGATGATGAAACGAGGGTAAATTTACCGCAAAAAACCAACGACTGTGTTTTTGTGGATGCAGAAAACTGTCTCTTTACCAATAAGATTGTAACAGTAGTTCCAATTATGGGCGGGGGGAAAAGACTGGGAACCCTGCTTTTAGCCCGTTTTGCTGAGACTTTTACGGCTGAAGATCTGATTCTCGCTGAAACTGGTGCCACTGTTGTCGGTATGGAAATTTTACGGGCCAGGGCAGAAAAGATCGAAGAAGAAGCCAGGAACAAAGCTGTTGTGCAGTTGGCTATAGGGACATTATCTTATTCTGAACTGGAAGCAGTGGAGCATATATTTGAAGAACTGGACAGTGATGAGGGTCTTCTTGTAGCCAGTAAGATTGCTGATCAACTGGGGATAACCAGATCTGTAATAGTTAATGCCTTGCGTAAATTTGAAAGCGCGGGAGTAATCGAGTCTCGTTCCCTGGGTATGAAGGGTACTTATATAAAAGTTCTGAACCCATACCTGCTGGAACAACTGGCCAAAAAGAAAAAAACGTTCCACAAATAAAGTATAATCTGCAAAATTTAGTACGGTTTTTAAAAAGCAGCCTGTCGGTTGCTTTTTTACTTAGCAATAAAACCAGGCATAATTCTCCGTACCCAAGTCTAGTATATAAGGAGGTGGGTGAAAATGCATGTATTTAAGTAACAAAAAGAAAATAATAAAGAAAAGGAAATTTTCTCCAGAAAATTTTCTGTTTTTTTGTTTTGGTGTTTTGGCTGGATCTCTTTTAATTTTAGGTATAGCGCTAACAACAATGGTAAAAAACAATGAAGGAATAAATATATATGTCAGTGGAGAAAGAATGCTGGAAATCATAAGTCAACAGATAGAGCGCCAGGTGCAGGAAGAGTTTCCCGCATTTATTAAAGAAATAAAACTGGAAGCCCCTTTCCTTGTAGAAAAATATATGCAGGATTTTATCACTATCGGTAATTTGGAAATTGGAGGCTATACGGTTAACCTGCCCCCGCAATTTATTAAAGAACTGGAAAATGATTTAAGAAATGATGTTACTTATTATGTCCTGGAGCTTTTGGAGGAACTGGAAAAAGAACAATTTGTTCAGGAACTAAGCCAGGGTATAACAGATGATGTTTTAAAAACCCTCCTTGCAGATTTAAACGGCCAGATCATCAAGGTTCCTTTTACCAAACATTACTCCATCCCGGTTGTGGTGTGGCTTTACTAGCCCTGGTTTTTTGCTTAAAAAAGTAATTATCTTGCAGATTGTTGTCATTTACCATAAACTATGCTATACTACGTAATGGTTTAGAATACACACGCTGAGATAATCGTGAAAAGGTGCCCCTTGAGGGTTTTTCACGGTAATGACTCGGCGGAGGTAATAACCAAAAGGAGGTTTAATGAAAAGATGTCAGTAATAACCATGAAACAACTGTTGGAAGCGGGGGTTCATTTCGGGCACCAGACGAGGCGCTGGAATCCTAAAATGCGCGAATTTATTTTTACCGAGCGTAACGGTATTTACATTATTGATCTTCAAAAAACGGTCCGCCTCATGGATGTTGCTTATAATTTCGTCAGAGATGTTGCCCTGCAGGGGGAAAAAGTTCTTTTCGTGGGAACCAAAAAACAGGCACAGGAATCTATTGAAGATGAAGCCAGCCGTTGTGAAATGCCTTATGTTAACCAGCGTTGGCTGGGTGGCATGCTAACAAACTTTAACACTATTCGCAAGCGTATTAACAGGCTTATGGAGTTGGAAAGGATGGAAGATGAAGGTCGTTTTGAAGTCCTGCCCAAGAAAGAAGTTATCAAACTGCTTCATGAAAAGGACAAGTTGCTTAAATTTATAGGTGGTATACGTGATATGCATGAACTTCCCGGGGCGGTTTTCATCGTCGATCCGAGGAAGGAAAAAATAGCTGTTGCTGAGGCTCGTAAATTGGAAATACCAATTGTTTCTATTGTTGATACAAACTGTGATCCTGATGAAATTGACTATATAATTCCCGGTAATGATGACGCCATAAGGGCTGTCAAACTGATAACTTCCAAGATTGCCGAAGCTGTACTGGAAGGGAAACAGGGCTTACAGGTTGCTCAACAGGAATCCTTGGAAGAAAATAGAAATGAAGACGAAGAAAAAGAAGCGGATTTTAAAGAAACAGCAGCAGAAGTATTCAGCGGAATTCCACCTGTTAGCGAAGGTGAAGAAGAATAAAGATTTTAATGGATTATTTTAATCATTACGAGTCTGATACAAGGAGATGAATTGATGGCGATGATAACTGCTGAAATGGTTAAAGAACTTCGCACTGCGACCGGTGCCGGGATGATGGAATGTAAGAAAGCGCTGCTTGAGACAGATGGAGACAAGGAAAAAGCTATAGGTTTACTCCGCGAAAAAGGTTTGTCCAAAGCAGCTAAAAGAGCGGGGAGAATTGCAGCTCAGGGAGTTGTTGATTCGTATATTCACCTGGGAGGCAAAGTCGGTGTAATGGTAGAAGTTAACTGTGAAACGGATTTTGTAGCAAGAAATGAGGAATTCAGGGTTTTTGTACGGGACATTTGTTTACAAATTGCTGCAACAAATCCCACTTATCTCAGCCGTGATGAAGTTCCTGAGGAAGTTATAGAAAAAGAAAAGGAAATTTTGAGAAGGCAAGCTGCCCGCGAAGGCAAGCCTGAAAAAATTATAGAAAAAATTGTTAGCGGAAGGATCGATAAATATTTTGAGGAAAACTGCCTTCTGGAACAGCCATTTGTTAAAGACCAGGATAAGGCTATTAAGGATTTACTTACAGAAAAAATTGCCAAAATAGGGGAAAATATTGTTATTCGCCGTTTTACCCGCTTTGAAATGGGAGAAGGTTTAGATTCTCCGGAAACTACTACAAGCTGAAATTGTTTAATGAAAAAGAACACTCTTTGCAAAGTGTTCTTTTTTAATTTTAGCAGTATCTTTTTTTGTTTTTCTAACGGCTTTTTAAAAGGAGTGCGAATAATCATGCCTGTTTATGAATTTGAGGGGAAAAGACCCCGTATTGACGCTACTGCTTTCATTTATCCCGAAGCAACGATAATAGGCGATGTTGTTATCGGGAAGGGGTGTTACGTGGGTCCAGGCGCCCGTCTGCGTGGCGACTGGGGAGCGATAGTTGCAGGTCCTTTTTCAAATGTACAGGAAAACTGTATAATCCATTCGGCACCTGATATAACGACCATACTGGCGGAGAGGAGCCATATAGGCCATGGAGCCATATTGCACGGGCCCGTGCTGGAAGAACATGTTGTGGTGGGAATGGGGGCAATTATTATGGATGATGTTAAGATAGGGGCCGGCAGCTGCATCGGTGCCGGTGCGCTGGTAACAGCAGGGATGGTTATCCCTCCGGGGAGGTTGTTTTTAGGGGTTCCGGCCAGGGATTCGGGAAAGATAGCTAACGAAATGGAAAAATATTTGGAATATGCTACCGGAGTTTATATTGCGCTGCCTCCTCGCTGCTTAAAAGGATTGGTCCGGTTGAATATGGAAGATGTACTGGTATAAAAACAGAACAGAGCGATAAATAGATGTTATTACTGCTGAAGTACACTCCTGATAAGCAAATCGAAAAAAGTATTGCTTTTACCCGGCAGGTAGACTTTGATGGAAACTTCCACCATTAAAAAAGTTTTTTCAGAAAGTCTAAAACCTCTATCCAAGCGCTATCCAGGAGCTATGGATAGTTTTTTTCACCCCCATGCGGGGGTGTTTTTTGTTTAACCTTTATAATAGCTAATAACATTGATTTGAGGAAACAAGTTGACGTAATAACAGGTACGGCAGGAGGTTTTGGATGTGAAATAACGCTAACTTTGTTCGTAAAGAAATTAAAACAGCAATTCTGGGTAAGGGCCTTTCAAGGGCAGAAGGCCTGGCTGAGAGTATCTTAAACTGCTCAGGCATTAATAACTTCAGAGTTATAAAAAAGTACTTTACCGGAGTCCCGGCTTATTTTAATAGCCTGACTGATGGCCTGTGTTCTGTTTTTAACCCCAAGTTTGCGAAAAATGTTGCGCAGGTGGGTTTTTACCGTATCCACTGCCAGGTTGGTGGCTGCAGAAATTTCCTTATTAGTCAACCCCCTGACCAGGTGCTGCAGGACTTCCTGCTCACGTGGCGTCAACTCAATAATTTTTTCCTCTTCTTCATGTTCTCTTGTATCCGTAACTTTCTTACTTAAACGGGTATAATCATTTACTATTTGGTGGAACACCGACTGGTCAATAACAGTTTCTCCCTGAAAGACGCGTTTTATGGTTTCAACCAACTTTTCCCGGGATACATGTTTTAATATATAACCGGCAGCTCCGGATTGCAAGGCCTGACGAATGGATTCTGTATCTTCAAAAACCGTCAGAAAAATAATTTTGATTTGGGGCTTCCGGCCAAGAATCTCCCTGGCAGTGTCAATCCCGTTAACCCCTTCCATCCTGATATCCATCAAGATAACGTCGGGTTCTTCTGCCAGGGCCATTTTTATAGCTTCCTCGCTGTTGCTGCAACTGCCGGCCACCGTAATTTCATTATAGATGGCAAGCATGGCTGATAGGCCTTCTCTGACCATGGGATGATCATCTACGATCAGAAGCTTTATCGCCACTGTAAACCCTCCTTTTATGGGAACACAATTTGATCATTAAACCCTGCCAGGGGAATCTTTACAAAAATACGTGTTCCTTCTCCCGGCCGGGACTCTATATTACATACCCCGTTTAATAAAAGCGCACGTTCCTGGATGCTGGCCAGGCCCAGGCGGTTCTGGGATTGGGGTATGGAGAGAAGAGAAGTATCCAAACCGGCACCGTTATCTTCTACGGTTAAAGATACTTCCTCTTCCCGTAGGGTTAATTTTACTTTTACCCGTGTGGCATGGGCATGTTTCATGACATTAGTCAATGCTTCTTGTAAAATTCTGAATAGCGTCACTTCAATTTTAGAGGACAAACGGCGATCCTTTCCGTTAATAACCAGTTCAACGGGAAGGTTGTGTTTTTCCTGCAGGTTGTGCGTATATGATTCCACGGCTGGAATAAGACCATAGTTGTCCAAAATCATGGGACGAAGATCATAAAGAATGCGCCGGATATCCTGAATTTGCTCACTAAGGACATTGGTTAGATCGGAAATCTCTCCGTACCATTTTTGCGGATCGATTTCCGAAGCCGGCGTGATGCGCTGCAATCGGTACCAGATCGCAATAAGCGATTGTATAATGCCGTCGTGCAGGTCAGCAGCCAGGCGTTTACGTTCGTCCTCCTGTGCTGTGATCAACTTGTTAACCAACTGGTGTAGAAGCTGTTCCTTTTGCCCCAGCATTTCAATTAACCTGGCATTTTCCATGGCAATAGCTGTAGCACGGGCGATAGCAAAAATGATTTCTGTTTCTTCGTGATCAAAACCTGTTGATTCCAGGGGACGGTCAACCTGCATTACCCCGATGGCCTTGTCCTTGCTTAATATAGGGGCCAGTACCATCCAGCCATACTCAAAGTTGTTGATGATCTCAGGTGTAAGGAGACGCTGCATATTGTGCGGGGTGACTATAACGGGTTGTTGGGTTTTAATAGCACGGTTTATAGCTGGAAATGGCTTGGTTCCCCGCAGAGCTTTAAATTTTTTCTTAAGGGCCGGGTCATAGCTGCCTACAGCTACGGCTGGAATCATGGTCTGATCTTCTTCATCCAGTAAGTAAATGCAACTTTTTGCGGAAAAGAGGTCGGCTGTAAGCTGGGCTACTACGTGAAGAACCTGCAGGATATCAAGAGTGGAGCTGATGGTGTTAACCATTTCCAGCCAGACGGCTAACTTTCTCAGGTGAAGGTCTTTTTGCCGCTGAAAAAAGGATTCCTGGATAATATCAGCCATGTGCCTGCCCAGTGAGACAGCTTTTACCAGCATATACTGCGCGCTTTGGATATCGGTATCAAAAATGCCTATTTCCATGGTACCAACTGGTTCTCCGGCTTTTAAAATTACCGGCAGGGTTGTTGTTATTACCGGATTTAGTGAATCCAGAAAATTTTGACCGTTTTCATTTTCCTGCGTTGAAAGATAATTATATAGTTTTAACCAACTATCAGCGCCCTGTTTATTTTCAGAAGTTTGTGATTCCTTGGTGGCGTGCCATCGTACGGGCGGGCGGCCCTTTCGGACCAGGATAAGTCCGGCTCGCCAGAACTCAAAAGAATCTATGGATGTTTGGAGTATTCTTCGCAAAGAAGATTCCAGTTTTTTGTTGATGTTAAATGTAGGACTTACCTGGCAGACCAGTATTAACTCTGGTTTTAAATTTAAAACGGAAGGGGACAAGGAATGCACATCCTTTGGATAAAATCTTTTGTTAAAATTATATATCTAATATCCTGCCAGGTCAATACACTGTCCTGGAGTGTTAGTCCTAAAGGGTTAGCACTTAATTCACTCTTATTTAACCTTGCTTCCATGCTTTTAAGCGAT